>JAYUWD010000329.1:0-12620 GCA_043753735.1 Gemmatimonadaceae bacterium | reverse complement strand
TACACGGGGCCGGAGATTGCGAGACCCGCAAGTCCGAGCAGTGCGGCCGCGCCAAATGCCGGTCCGAAGATCGCAATGCCCGTCATTAGCAACGCCTTGTTGGCGACCGCTGCGCCGATTAAGCCGACGAAGCCGGATATGGCGGACGTGCCGAATGCATAACCGGCGATATTCGCGGTTAGTCCGGCCCGCAGATAGATGTGCATGCTTACCTCACACGTCCGCGAGTCGCCCGGCACCGCAGCAATCGTCACACGCGCCTTGAGTAGGCACACCCCGTAGCGCGTCCATGTTCATCGATAATTTGCGTTGGTCATGGAGGGCAGATCAAAGACCAGCACGCCGCCGTCGAGTGGATGCCCGCCAAGCGTGTCCCGCAATGTCAATGAAAACGGTGGCGCCTGCAGGCCGACGGCCTGCAATACATCACGCGGCGCGGCGTGAATGAGACGCGACGCGGTCAGGGTCCGCTGCGACGTGCCGAACATGCGTGTCGCCAGCCGGTCCTTGAACTGCGACGCGGGTTGCGACAGTCGCACCGCGTTCGGCGAGGCCTTGAGCTCGGCGAGTGCGAGGGCAACGTACTTCTGCGAAATGCCGGCTTCGGCCGCGGCGGCCTCGACATCACGCAGGCGATATGCGTCCGTGGGCATTGCCGACTCGGCTTGAGTCGGCGCGGCAACCATCGTGCGCGTTTCCGTTGCGCTTCGCAAGGCCATTCAGGATCGCGTCGGGCAAGTGCTGTCGCCGATTCCGTTGCGGGATACGCGCACGTCGCCAAAGCTGAAACAGAACCCAGGTTATTGAGCGGATTTCGCGGATACGGCGCACAACTTCTTGAAGTAGTTCGTAGTATCCGCGAAATCGTAGCCGTTGATTTGTAATTCCCGGCGTCAAACAGTTGCTGTTGCAATTGCCGCCGCTGTTGCCGGCGTGCGGTTGTTGCGAACTACTCCTTCGGATCCAGCATCGCCTTGATGCCATCCCGCACATCCGCGAGATGTGCGCGCGTCGCGCGGTCACTCGCTCTGCCCATTGCCGTCGCGACTTCACGATCGAGGACCCGCATTTCATCCTTGAGCATCGGACGAAAGTCACGCGTGTTCACAACGCCGCCGCCGAAGAACTGCGCGAGCAGCACTTCCTGCGGATTTGGAGCGGGGGGTTTGATCTTGCTGGCCATTGCTTCGATGTAGGTGGCTTGCAGGCGACGACGATAC
This sequence comes from Gemmatimonadaceae bacterium, assembly GCA_043753735.1. Classification (GTDB taxonomy): domain Bacteria; phylum Gemmatimonadota; class Gemmatimonadetes; order Gemmatimonadales; family Gemmatimonadaceae; genus Gemmatimonas. Next base: position 11,400 of record JAYUWD010000329.1, on the reverse strand, counting down.
GCATCGATTGGAGCGCCGGTGTAGATCTCCTTCCAGAGTCCATGTCGCAGATCGGTGAGCATCTCGCCCAGCGAGTAGACGTCGTTCTTGTTCGTTGCGAGCGCTTCGTATTCCACCATGCGCTGCAGTTTGTTGTTCGCGACCACCGAGCCCAGAACGCGCCCCTGAATGCTGGTGACACGATTGATGTTGCCGTCCGACTCGAGTTTGCGCAGGATGGCCGGCTTGATGAGCGCGGTTGGCGTCGAGAAGACTTCGTCATTCAGAAACCTGACCGCGTCCTTCTGGCGCGCGCGTGGCACCGGCGTCCACACCGGTCCGCTCTGACTTGCACCCTTCTCCTGCTTGTTCATGCCGCCGATGATCTTGGTGACATGCTGCGCTTCGGTTCCCCATTGGCCGAGAACTGCACCATACGTCGCGCGCAGCAGCGAATAGTCCGCCGTCTTGTCGACGGTCGACGCCGGCTCGACCAAATCGACGATCCGACGGAGATTCTTGAAGCCGAGACGTGTCGACTTCACTGCGTCGGCGTCACCGACTGATTCGTTCTGCTCGCCCGGATCAGCGCCACCGGCACCGGCGTCACCCGCAAAACGATACCACGGTACAGTGTCCTGCATGCGTGCCCACTGATCGAGCGTTGCTTTTTCGTCCTCCGACTTCTTGGTGCCGGGAATCGGCTTGTAGCCCCACATCACGGCGTACTTGTCATATGGACCGACGCGGGGAATGAGATCGTTGAGCGCGATTCCGTCTTCAGGTTGCGCGACATAATTGAAGCGCGCGTAGTCCATGATCGAAGGCGAATGTCCCATCTTTGCCACCCAGGTTTTTGATCTTACAGAATCGGCGGGATACATGGAGCTCGCCTTGAAGTTGTGCGGAAAGCCGAGGGTGTGGCCGACTTCGTGGGCTGCGACAAACTCAACGAGACGTCCCATCAAGGAGTCGGGGAACGGGAACGTCTGTGCGCGTTTATCGAGGTGACCTACCTGCGAGAAATACCAGTTGCGTTGCAGGTCCATGACGTTGTGATACATCTGCACATCCGCGTCGATGATTTCACCGGTGCGCGGATCGGTGGTGCTCGGTCCGACAGCATTGGCCACTGGCGACGGCAACCAGCGCACCATGGCGACCGACGCGTCTTCGCCCGAGAAGTCAGGATCGTTGGGCGCATCAACTGCGACGATCCCCTTGCTGAAACCCGCCACTTCAAATGCGGCCTGCCACTCTTCGATGCCACGCTTGATCCACGGCTTGAGCCAGTTCGGCGTGGCTGGATCGACGTAGTATGTGATGGGCTTTTTGGGCACGCACAGATCGCCGACCATCTTGTCCGAGCACTCGAGACGCCAGCGCGCGATGTAGCGACGCGGCAGCACACGCTGTTCGGCAGAGCCGAAATCGGTTTTCGTTTCGCCGAAGTAGCCGACGCGCGCATCCATGAATCGTGGAATCATGGGATCGTCGGGCAGGCGCACGATCGAGAATGCAAACGCTTCGGTGACAGCGGACGGACCACCGCCGAGATTGAGGCCTGGAATGTTCGGCAAGCCACCGATGCCGCCGCCCTGCGGCGTGTACGTCTGGACGGCTGTAACGTTCACGTTACGCGAGAACGCGGCAAACTTGTCGATGTAGGAACGTGAGGCGTCAACGGTCCCACGACGGCCGTTGGCGACGAACTCCTGCACGCCGCCCGTGAACATGCGCGTCACTTCGATTACTGCCGCGCTGTCCTTTCCGTAGGCTTCGACGTTGAGCGCCGTGATGATCGGGAAGATGCCGATCAGCGACATGGCGCGGGCGTTCTCGCGCGTGCTGTCGGTGGCGACGTTGTTGTAGTTCACGTCGCGCACAAAGATGCGATTCTCGCGACGCTCAAACCGAATGACGCGATCGGTGCCGAGCGTGCCGTTGATCCCGATACTTGCGGCGGTACCGGCGAGCACCGACGTGATAACGAAATCCTTGTTCAGCTGATCGGCTGGAAGTTCGAAGTAGAGGCGCGATCCGACTTGGTGAACGTCGAACACACCCTTCTTGCTCTTGGCGCGCGGCGTGATGACGGTGGCGTACGGGCGCGGGTTCGGTTCCGCTTGTGCACCACCGAGAGCACCTGCAAGTGCTCCGAGGTTTGGAATCCCTCCGGGAGGCTGTCCGCCGCCGGGAGTTCCTGGGGTGGGGTTACCGGGGGTTGGTGGCCCGGGCTGAGTCGGCGTCGGGGCTCCGGCGTTTGGACGTGCCGGCACAGGGGTCGGCGCTTTTGCTGGTTTGGCGGCAGGGCGGCATGCGGCGAGCAACAGCACCGTGGCGGCCAGCGCGCGATAGGCGAATCGCATTCGAGAGGGAGAGAATTTGGAAGGGACGACGAGTCTGCTTCGCCCGTCGCAGCATCCCAAGTCTACCCATTGGGTCGTGCCATCAACAGGAATCGAGCCGGGAGGGGGTCGGTTTGCGGCGTTGCCGGCGCGGGGTGCCCAACCCCGGCACCGCAATCATTCGCGTCGAGTCGCGGCGCAGTGCGACATTGCCGCATGGTCTCCTACACCCAACTGCGCACGCGCTTTGTCGCGGACACCGGCTTTGGCGGAAGCGGCGCAGCGCCGGCGCTCGGGCGTGCCTTGGTGCGAATCGGGTGGCTGTCGGTACGCGAGCCGACGCCGGAAGAGCTGGCGAGCTACCTCGTCGATCTGCTGCAGGACTGCGTGCATGCGCACCGCGACATCGCTGCGTTGACTCGCGCCATCGCCGAGGTGCTGCGTGACGCCGGCCCCTTGCTGGACGGCGGGCTCCCTCCGGTCGAGGCGTATGAACCCGCCGCCGAGGAGCTGTTGCACTGGTATTTGAATGACGACGGGACCGCGGCTCGATCGCCCATTTCATTCGACGGGCTGTAGCTGCCCGCCCCTAGCCTGTCGCACCCTCCGTTCGTGCCGGCGCCCGCGACCGATCTGCGAGGCGCCGTCAACCGAACTCAGATCCAAATCAGCCCTTGGGATCCAGCATTTTTCTGATCTGATCGCGCGCGTCTTCGAGATGCGCCTTGGTCATGCGATCGGCGCTCTTGGCAATCGCGGTGGCCAGATCGACATCGAGCGCACGCATTTCCGCCTTGAGGATTGGCCGGACATCCGCCGTACCCACCGGTGCGCCCGCACCACGTCCACCTACGCCCGGAAACAGGGCAGCAGGCGCTGCCGGTGGCGGATTGATCTTGCTCGCCATCGCCTCGAGATACAGACGCTGCAGACGACGACGGAAGGCGTCGATGTCGCTGCCTGTGGCGATCTCACTCCACAGTCCGTGGCGAAGATCCGTCAGCATGTCCGAGACTGTGTAGACCTCGCTTTTGGACTTGGCCATCGCTTCCATCTCGATCATGCGCTCGAGACGGTCGTTCGACACGATGCTGCCGAGCGCACGGGCCTGTGCATTGCCGACACGACTGAGAGAGCCGTTCGCTTCGATCTTGCGGAGCATGCTTTCGTCGAGCAACCACGTCGGCGTGGCGAATGCATTGTCGAGCAGGAATTTCAACGCTTCCTTCTGACGCGCCGGTTCTACGTTGCGGAACACTGCGCCCTTCTGGCCAACGAGTTTTTCCTGCTTGTATTCGCCGCCAATAATGCGCGCGACATGCCCCATCTCCAGCGCCCACTGACCAACCGTGCGGCCATAGATCTCTTCCATGTCGTCGTACGTCGTCCCTTCCTTCCATGCCGTTGCCGGTTCGATGAGCTTCATCGTGCGCTTGAGATTCTTCACACCAAGCATTGACGCTTTCACCGCATCGGCATCACCCACCGCTTCCGACTGTTCGCCCGGATCAGCGCCACCTGCACCAGCGTCGCTCGCAAAACGATACCACGGAATCGTATCCTGCATCCGCGCCCACTTGTCGAGCGTTGGCTTCTCGTCTTCCGGCGACTTTGTGCCCGCGATCGGCGAATAGCCCCACATCACCGCATACTTGTCGTACGGCCCGACCTTCGGAATGAGATCGTCGAGCGCGATGTTGTCTTCAGGCTGTGCGACGTAGTTGAAGCGCGAATAGTCCATCAACGTCGGCGTGTGCCCCATCTTCTTCACCCATGTCTTCGAACGCACCGAGTCGGTCGGATACATCGAGCTCGCCTTGAAGTTGTGCGGGAAGCCCAGCGTGTGACCGACTTCGTGCGCCGTGACGTATTCGACAAGACGTCCCATCAGCGAATCAGGGAACGGGAACTTGTGGGTGCGTGCATCGAGATGACCCACCTGCGTGAAGTACCACGAGCGTGCCAGGTTCATCACGTTGAGATACGTCTGAACGTCGGCATCCAGAATTTCACCAGTGCGCGGATCCTTCAAACTCGGACCAACAGCGTTCTCCGTCGTTGACGGCAACCAGCGCACCATGCTCACGGTCGCGTCTTCACCCGAGAAATCCGGATCGCTTGGCGCTTCTGCTGCAACGATTCCTTTGGCAAAACCCGCCGCCTCGAATGCCACTTGCCAATCTTCGATGCCGCGCTTGATCCACGGCTTGATCCACGACGGTGTAGCGGGATCGAGGTAGTACGTGATCGGCTTTTTCGGCACGCACAGATTGCCGACCTTGACCTCCGAGCATTCCAGACGCCACCGTGAAATCAGGCGACGCGGCTCGACACGCTGCGTGACGCCGGAAAAGTCGCGCTGCGTCACACCGAAATATCCAACGCGATCGTCAGCCAACCGCGGACGCATCGGCACATCGGGCAGCTTGGCGATCGAAAAAGTATAACGTTCGGTCGTCGCACCCCCAGCGGCACCACCCCCTGCGCCACGTCCTCCGGCGGGAGCAGCGCCGGGCGTCACCTGCGGTGTGAATGTCTGTACCGCCGTCACGTTCACATTGCGCGAGAACGCGGCAAAGTGATCGACATATGAACGCGTCGCGTCGACCTGCACACGCGCGCCAAGCGCCGAATATTCAGGAATGCCACCAGTGAACATGCGCGTTACTTCGATCACCGCCGAACTGTCGGAGCCGTACGCTTCGACGTTGAATGCGGCGAGAATCTTGGCGAGGGAAATCAGGTCGAAGGCACGCTTGCCCGCTGCCGATGTATCGGAGTTGAACGCGCCGTAGCTCGCTTCTCGCAACAAGATGCGATTGTCCCGACGTTCGAAGCGCACGAGGTTGTTGCCGCCCTGCGTGCCTCGAATGCCGATGTCTTCAGGCGTGCTGTTGAGCGTTGTAACGATGACAAAGTCGCGGCCCAGCTCCGAACGGGGAATTTCGAAGTACAAACGGTTGCCAACCTGGTGCACCTGAAATACGCCTTTCTTTGACAACGCGCGCGGCGTGATGACTGTCGCGTACGGACGGGGCGTCGGATCCTGTGCGGCGCCGCTTTGAGCTGCTCCGCCCTGGCCGCCGCCGCCGCCGAAACCGCCGCCGGGATTAGTGGGATTCCCACCACCACCACCACCACCACGACCCGGCGCGGTTGCCGGAGTTGGAGCAGGTGCCGGCGCTGGAGCAGGCGGGGTCGGCTTGGCGCATGCACTGAGCGCGAGCCCGGTGGCGGCCAGGAACAGCGAAATAGCACGCATTTGTCGGGAGGTAGCTGAGACGGGATGGCGCGCCCAAGGTAGGGGCGTCGGGGGTTGCAAGGGCTACAACGCGAAAGCGGGGCGGGGCGTTGCGGGAACAGCCGGGAAGTTTCGAGTGGTGCGTTCGAGTGACAAGTTGTCAGCGCCAGCGCATCGATAGCTGGAAACGCGAAACTCGAACTCACAACTGGCTACTGCGCAGCGTTTCGGTCTGGCTCGTGATGATTCGATGCCGCACCGTCAGTCGCCGCGCGCCAGCTACCTGTTTCCGTCCCGGGTCAATGTCGAGTACGGCCCGCGCACGCACCTCGAGCCGGACATGAGCGTCGTTCCGGCCGTGGGGGGCAAGCTGCCGGAAACCGTGGAAGCGGCCGGCGGCCCACTGCTCGTAGTCGAAATTCTTTCGCCATCGACGGCGCGATATGACCGTGTGAAGAAGCGCCCGGTCTACCAGCGGCAGGGCGTCGAGTACTGGATTGTCGACATTGACGCCCGCGTGATCGAGCGGTGGATGCCAACCGACACGCGTCCCGAAATCGCGAGCGAAACGCTGGTCTGGACGCCGCGGGGAAGCGAGACACCCTTCACTCTCGACGTCGCAGCGTACTTCCGCGCTGTGCACGAGGAATAGCACGCCCCTCCCTCCGCAAACCGTGGCCGGACGTTACCGTGTCCGCCATGCACACGCCTGACAAACCCAAGGAACTCACCCTTCGCGGCCTCATACTCGGTGCGCTCATCACCACCGTGTTCACGGCCGCCAACGTCTACCTCGGCCTCAAGGTCGGGCTGACCTTCGCGTCGTCGATCCCGGCCGCCGTCATCTCGATGGCGCTTCTGAGCGCGGTCAAGGATTCGTCGATTCTTGAAAACAACATCGTCCAAACCGTCGCGTCGGCGGCGGGGACGCTGTCGGCAATCATCTTCGTTTTGCCCGGGCTCGTGATTGTTGGGTGGTGGACGGGCTTCCCCTTCTGGCAGTCGTTTCTGATCTGCGTCAGTGGCGGCGTGTTGGGCGTGCTCTTCACCATCCCGCTGCGTCGCGCGCTGGTGACCAACTCGGATTTACCGTATCCAGAAGGTGTCGCGGCTGCCGAGGTATTGAAGGTCGGTTCGAGCGCGCGCGGCGAGGGTGCAGCGGACGCGACCGAAGCTCGCGAAGGGCTCACCGCCGTTGTGTTGGGCACTGTCGCATCTGCCGGGCTCGCGATTTTCGGCGCAACTCGCATCATTGCGGCTGAAATCAGCGGCGTGTTCCGACTCGGTGCGACAGCGGCCAGCGGTTACAGTGTCGCATGGTCGTTGGCGCTTTTTGGTGCCGGACATCTGGTCGGTATCGCGGTCGGGATGGCGATGCTCACCGGTTTGCTGATCGCGTGGGTGGTGGCCGTTCCGATCCTCACATCGATGCATCCGGCGGTGGACGCCGCAACGCTCACGTCCAACACGATGACTATCTGGCGCACGCAGGTGCGCTTCATCGGAGCCGGTGCGATCGGCGTGTCGGCGATCTTCACATTGGCAACACTCGCCAAGCCTGTTGTCGCGGGACTCGTCAGCACGCTCCGCTCGTCGCAGGCGGTTGCCACGGGCGATGAGCTCGATCGCGACATCGCACCCAAGTGGATTGTCGGCATCGCCATTGCGTGCATGATCGTCGTCGCGTGGTTGGCGTGGAATTTTGCGATCAACTCGACACTGGCGCCGCATGCACTTGCACTCACACTCGTGGCGGTGCCGTTCGTCTTCTTCGTCGGGTTCATGATCGCCGGCGTGTCGGGCTACATGGCAGGACTCATCGGCGCGTCCAACAGCCCCATCTCCGGCATCGGCATTCTGGGCATCGTAACGTGCGCGACAATCGTTGCCGCGGTCGTCGCACCCACGCCCGAGAACCGGCCAGTGCTGGTCGCGTTCGCACTGTTCATCACGGCCATTGTTTTTGCCTGCGCCACGATCTCCAACGACAACTTGCAGGATCTGAAGACGGGTCAGCTTGTGGGCGCGTCGCCAATGAAGCAGCAGATCGCACTCATTGTCGGTGTCGCTGCCGGAGCCGCGGTAATTCCTTCGGTGCTCAACCTGCTGGCGAAGGCGTACGGATTTGCCGGCGCACCGAACATCGGCGTCGTGTCGCAAAATCCACTCCCTGCGCCACAAGCCACGCTCATCTCGGCGCTCGCGCAGGGGGTGATCGGTGGCAACCTCGATTGGAAGATGATCGGCATCGGCTCCCTTGTTGGCGTGGTACTCATTCTCGTCAATGCTGCGCTCAAAGCAACGAAGCGCGGCAGCCTGCCACCGTTGGCCGTCGGCATCGGTATCTATCTCCCGATGTCGGCAACGTTCGCGGTTGTAATCGGCGCCATCGTTGGTCACTGGTACAACAAACGAGCCGCACTCGCGGCGCAACCAGACCGCGCGGAACGACTCGGTACGCTCGTCGCATCAGGGCTGATTGTCGGTGAGAGTCTGTTTGGTGTGCTCAACGCGGGATTGATCGTTGCGTTCGCCACCGATGCACCGATTGCGCTCGTCGCAGAAGACTTTGCGCCAGCCAAGATACTCGGCCTCGTTGGCTTTGTGGGACTTGTGTTTGCGCTCTATCGCTGGATGTTGCAGCGCGCGGGCGGAGTGGGCGGAGCATCGACAACGCAGCGTACGTCATAAACACAACCGAAAGTCTGACACGGACGACATGAATACACGACGGGACTTTCTGATTCGCGCGCCGATTGCACTCGCGGGCGTTGCTGCGGCATGCAAAGGGAACGAGCAGCCGCCAGCGACAAGTGGTGCTGCCACACCCTCCACACCGGGTGCGCCGCCAGCGTTTGGTACTGCGGCAGGCGCCGGACCGGCCGTGACCGCCGGAGATTTTGCAGCAGCCGAAAAGCTCATGCAAATTTCGAGCAGCGCCGAAGAGCACGCGATGATGGCCGAAAGTTGGCGACGTACGCTTTCGTCGACACTCGAGCGTCGTGTCGGGCCACGCATGATCGCCTTGCCAGCTGACCTTTCGCCGGCGATGGTCTGGAATCCGTCGCAAGCCGTGGCCTTCGTTGCCCCCACGCGCGAACGCTTCGTACGCTCCGCGACCGATCCCGGTCCGTTACCAACCGACGACGATCAGATCGCGTTCGCACCAGTGACATCGTTGTCGCGTTGGATCGAGCGAAAGCAACTCACCTCGACTCGACTCACGCAGATCTATCTCGATCGCATCGCGAAGCACGATGGCAAGCTTCGGTGCATCATCACACTCACAAAAGATCGCGCACTCTCGCGGGCAATGGCGGCGGACGCAGAAATTGCTGCAGGGAAGTATCGCGGCCCGTTGCACGGTATTCCGTTTGGTGTGAAAGATCTGCTTGACACCGCCGGTATCGCGACGACATACGGCGCCGAGCCCTTTCGGGATCGAGTCCCGACACACGACTCGGCGGTCGTCAAACGTCTCGAAGATGCGGGTGCCATTCTGATCGCGAAGCTGAGTCTTGGTGCACTCGCGTTGAATGACATCTGGTTTGGCGGTCAGACCATGAATCCATGGCTGCTCGAAGAAGGCGCGTCCGGTTCAAGCGCTGGTCCGGGGGCTGCGACTGCGGCGGCGCTCGTGGGCTTTTCGATCGGCAGTGAAACTGGCGGCAGCATCGTGAGCCCCAGCATGCGCTGTGGTGTGACTGGTCTGCGGCCGACGTTTGGTCGCGTGCCACGCACTGGTGCGATGACGTTGTGTTGGTCGCTCGACAAGTTGGGTCCCATGACACGTGGCGTCGAAGATGCCATGCTCGTACTTGCGGCGATCACCGGGCCAGACGCGGGCGACGTGTCGACGGTGGCAAGTCATCTCGACTACGATGCGACGGCGAGTGTCGCGGGGTTGCGCGTTGGCGTCTTTCCGGCGTGGATGAACGAAGCGCCGGCGACCGCTGTCGATCGTGCTGCGGTGGAAGCGGTGCGCAAGCTTGGCATGACCACCGTCGACTTGGCATGGCCCGACATTCCACACAGTGCGCTGATGCTGATCCTGTTCAGCGAGGCGGCCGCAGCGTTCGAAGAGCTCACGCTCTCCGGAAAATCTCGCACGCTCAAGGTGCAGCTGCCCGACGCCTGGCCCAATCTATTTCGCATGTCGCGCTTTCTGTCGGCGGTGGATTTCGTGCAGGCCGATCGCGTGCGCCGTCGCTTTGCTCAGGAGTTGGCGAAGATGTTTACGCAAGTGGACCTGCTGCTCGTACCATCGCTGCGCGACGAAACACTCACCACCACCAACTTCACCGGTCATCCGTCGCTCACGTTGCGCACCGGTTTTGTGAACGTCGCGGAAGCGCGCAGCGACTGGGCCCCCGATCCCCGAAACCCGTTGCCCAGGTTCGATCCACCGCGGCGAGTGCCGCATGGCGTGACACTGATCGGCAAGCTGTTTGACGAAGGGATGATCGCGCGAGTCGGCGTCGCACTCGAGCGGGCGGCCGATGTGGCAAAGGAACGACCGACAGGATTCTGAACAACAACTCACCATACTCCGACTCACCCCGATACATCACGTGCGAATCAGCGACATGAACTGGATGCAGGTCGAGCAGTACCTGCAGCACGACGACCGTGCCATTTTGCCACTTGGCAGCACTGAACAACACAGCTATCTGCGGCTCACCGTCGATTGCATTCTCCCCGAGCGTCTCGCGGTGGATGCCGCCCAGCCTTTTGGCATCCCCGTCTTTCCTGTTTTGCCGTATGGCGTGACGCCCTATTTCAAGGAATTTCCTGGGTCGATCTCGCTGCGTGTCGACACCCACCTTCGGGTAGTCAAGGATATTCTCGACGGGATGGCGCACAGTGGTTTTCGTCGCATCCTGATCGTGAACGGACACGGCGGCAACAGTGCGGTGCAACAGTATGTGCCCGAATGGACCGCCGAGCATCCGGAGTGTCGCGTGATCTTTCACAACTGGTGGAACGCACCGGACACGTGGGCCAAGGTGCAGACGATTGATCCGGTTGCGTCACACGGCTCCTGGATGGAAAACTTTCCGTGGACGCGACTGCCCGGCGTTGAATTGCCGACAGGACAGCGCCCAATGGTTGATCTTGCTCGTGTCCGCGCGCTCGACCCCGTGTCGCTCCGTGCGTACCTGGGTGACGGCAACTACGGTGGGCTTTATCAGCGGTCTGACGAAGAGACGCTCGCCCTCTGGCAAGTGGCGGTTGAAGAGACGCGCGCGCTGCTCGAAGGTAGCTGGGGTGACGTTTCGTGAGCGAGCATCTGACGCCCACGTCATCTCCCGCGGCATCGGTGCATCAAATGCGATGGCTCGTGTGGGGGGCGGGCGCGATCGGCGGAACGCTCGCGGCATATCTCGCGCGTGCGGGGCATGACGTGACCGTCGTCGACAGCGTGAGCGAGCATGTCGACGCGATCGCTCGCGATGGGCTGCGCATGGTCGGGCCGATCGAGGAGTTCACCGCGCACGTGCCCGCGTTCACTGCGGCCGATGTGCGCGGTGAGTGGGACATCATCGTGCTCGCCACCAAAGCGCATCACACCGAATCAGCGGTGCGCGCGTTGCTGCCGCATCTCAGCGCCAACGGGTGCGTCGTGAGCGCGCAAAACGGGCTCAACGAACTGGCGATCGCCGACATCGTTGGTGCCGAACGCACTGTGGGTGCATTTGTGAACTTTGGTGCTGACTACGTGGAGCCAGGGGTGATTCACTTTGGTGGACGTGGCGCCGTCGTGATTGGCGAAATCGATGGTACACTCACGCCACGCGCTCAGGCCATCCGCGAGGCCTGGGCCATCTTCGA
>JAYUWD010000328.1:0-4217 GCA_043753735.1 Gemmatimonadaceae bacterium | reverse complement strand
ATCACAAGATCGTAGCGAGCGGTCGGCGTCGGATTGCACCAGTTGGGTGGATGGAGCAGCTCTAGCCGTGCATGCTCGGTGGCATCGTGTACGGTGGTCATCGCGCCGACGCTTGGCCAGGCGTCGTGTCGCGCGGCGCCACGGACTTGCCCGACAACCAGCCACCACGAAAGCCGGCGCGTCGCAAACCGCTGCAAATTGGCGGACTGTTTCTCAGCAGCCGCCAGATCAAACCGCTGCGATGGTTCTCGATCATCATCAACACGATGCCTTGGTCGAGCCCGAAGTGACCGGTCGAAACCCACAGCGCGCGATCCGCCGCGGCACCATCCGGCACGGCACCATCCGCCGCGGCATCGTTCGCCACGGTACCATCCCCCACGGCGCGATCGATGTCGGCAATGCTCGAATTGAAACTGCTGGCGTATTGGTGCTCGCACAGCATTTCGGGGTAGCGATCACGCATGCTTCGGATGGCGCGCAAGGCGATTTCGGGTGCGAACGGGAGCGACGCAAGCGCCGCCCAACCACTGAGCGTGCCGTCGTCCGGCCCGTACGGCACACCGCGCGCGGCATAACCGAACAGGCGGCGGCGCTCGCCGGCCTGCGTCGCCGGCGACTGGCTTGGACCGTCACAGGCCGTCAGTCCCCAGCAGTTTTCGTCATAACCGCTAAAGCCATTTGGGTTGCGGCGTGCATACTCACGCTGCACTGCTGTCGCGCGCCGACTGTTCTCGAAATAGTCACACCGCTTTTCCCGCATGAACCGATCGCGAATGCCACGAAAGTCTATCCACGCGTGCGAAAATTGATGGATGAACAGCGGTCCGGCATACAGAAAGTCGATGCCGTACAGGTTTTCCCACTGGTACGTTGCGGTCCACGCTGCGTACTGCCCTCTCTCGATCGGAAACGTCGGTGAGGCCAACGCCAGTACATACAGCAGGATTCCTTCGTTGTAGCCATCCCAGCCGTAGTGGAGAAATCCGCACTCGGGCTTCCAACCTTGCCGGAGGGTCGACTTGTTGTCCTGCGCCCAGCACCAGTCAACGCGCCGGTACAGAATGTCAACAAGCTCGCGCAGCTGGATTTCGCCACTCGTGTTGGCGGTGAAGTAGCTGGCCGAAGTGAGGGCGCCCGCCAGCAGCAACGCGGTATCGATCATCGAGAGCTCCGAGTTCCACACGCGTGCACCGCTGTGCATGTCGAGGAAGTGGAAGTAGAAACCTTTGTAGCCGGTCGCCTGAGGCTGCCCGCTCTGATCGCTGTCGCGGAAGAATTGGAGTGCTGCGAGAGTGCGTTCGACCGCGTCGGCCCGCGTCATCCAGCCGCGCTCCACAGCGATCGGATAGACGGAGAGTGCAAATCCCACCACCGCGATGCTGCATGGCGAATTTTCGCGCGAGCTGTCGGCAATCAGTCCATTGGCCGGGTTGCATGTGCTCAAAAAGTAGCCAAATGCGGCGCGCTGCAACTCGTTGAGCAGATCGTCATCGCTCATCATGGTCCCGCGAAATCAGGCAACGGTGCATCCGTTCCAACTGAGTCAGACCATTGCTGCGACAGTGAGAGGCCGTCATATCTTTCACCCGATCGAGTAACTCGAAGTCCCCTCCCATCTCGGACAAAATGAAAGGCGGCAAAGGCGGCACTGGCCGCAAGCGATCGTCCATCCGTGTTACGGAGAAGCCCAAACCGCACACGGGGCCCAAGCGGGGCGCGCCCAAGAAGGATTGGGGCGCGGGCTCACGAGACGATCACGAGCAACCGGAAAACTCCGAAATCCCCCACAAGACGGGCGATAGCAAGCGGAAGGTTTAGCGCGAGGTGAAGGTGCACAGCACTTCGCCCATTTCAATACAGCGGAACGGGAGAGTTTCTTTCGGAATCCAAGCGGCACTCCTGTGCGCGCCGCGCGCGCCGCACTTTGGTGCAGTGCAAGTGAGGGACCACTTCACACAGCGCCGTCGTTGCGCCAGACATCACAACGCGTTGCTATCGCGGCAGAATCGTTCCAAGCATTGAAACGTCCGCATCGAACACGACCGCTTTGGGAGACAGGGCAAGCGTCACTGGCACCATGATCGTCGACGATTGCTGGGCGGGGATGGTGATGCGAACCTTTTGGGTTGCGCCCTTCGCATCGGTGACATCCACTGACAGCGAAAGTCGATACGGCGCAAATCGCTTGCCCTGCACAACGGTTACCTGCAACAGCTTTGTCGCGGCAACCCACTCCCATTTGGTCTCCAGCTCGGCGAATCCGGGTCTGCGCAGCCACTGGTCGAAAAACCAGTCGAGCTTTCGCCCTGATGTCTGCTCCAATTTCTGCTGCAGATCGGCGGTGAGTGCGTTGCCGTGGCGATGCGCGGCGTAGTACGCCTGAATGCCGTGAAAGAACGCCGAATCGCCGATCTCGCGTCGAAGCATGTGCAATACGAATCCGGCCTTCTGGTACACGTTGCTGTTGAGCACACGACCAACGTCGTCAAGTCCCTCATCGATCACCGGCTTCTCGACGCTGATCGCGGCTTTGACTACAGTCGCGCGTATGGCCGAAAGATCGTTGCGCAACGCGCTGTCGCCGTGTGCATGCTCGCTCCACAGTGCGGTAAAGTAGGTCGCGAATCCTTCCGACAACCACACGTGAGGCCACTCGCGTTCCGTGACCGCGTCGCCGAACCACTGATGTGCAGTCTCATGAGCAATCAGCGCCTCATCCGGCGATCCAGGCTTGAATAACCGCGTCGCATAAAAAATCGCCGCGGCATTCTCCATGCCCCCGTACCGTGTCGACGACGCAACGTGCGCCAGCTTTTCGTAAGGAAAAGGGCCCACAAGACGCGAAAACAGTGCGACGATATCGCCGGCCCGCGCAAACGCACCGGGCATGACGACGCGTTGTGCAGGACTCGTCCAGACGGACTGATGTACGCATCCGGGCAACTCGGTGAGCCCACAGGCAGTCGCGCCCAGTTCGAGCACGGCGAACGGTGCAACACCGATCACCATCACAGCGGTGTAGATCGGTCGCGCGGTGCGCCAATGTGTGCGCACCATGGTTGGCGAAGCCAACCCCGACTCAGGTGACTCTTCGACAAGCGCGCCGTTCGCGATCACGCGGTGCGTGGCCGGCGCGCGCACAATCCAGTCAACGAGCGCCTTGTCTGACGGATGATCGATGGTCGCCAGCCACTGCCGAGCGCGGTCCGGGAAGTTGTCACCGAACGCGGTCCAGCCGCCGATACTGTCGCGGCTAACGATCAGTCCATCGGTGGGCAGGCCGTGGTAGAACACAGCGACAACGATTGTATCGCGCCCGTTAAGTGGCAAAGCAACGCGCACCGAATCGCCTGGACGAGTGAAGTCGGTGCGCGCGCCGTTCACCTGCGTCGAATCAACGTGCAGTGTGCGCGTGAGGTCGAGCGAGAGTGTGCTGCCGCTTGTTCCGGCCGCTCGCGTGAACGTGGTCGTTGCGACGAAGTGAATCGTATCCGGAAATGTGCGCGCCGGAAAGTCGACGCGGAATTCGTAGTGGAGGACATCAATGCCGGGGCGTGAACTGCCCGTGCGGCTGGGTGACGACTGTGTTATTGCTGACGACTGTGCACTCGCTGACGACTGTCCAATCGCTGACGGCGCGACCACCGACTGCGCGGCGACACATGCGAATGAAACGCAAAGCAAGCCGTACGGAACATACTTCATGACGGTTCTCAAAATCCGGCGTGTGTCAACACTGCCTTGCCTTCGGCGATGAGTCCATCCAGCATCTTGCCCAGATGCTCATCGGTGGTGCGCGCGTTCATGACGGTGATACGCAGGACGCGCCGCTTGTCGAGTGTTGTGCCCGTGATGAAGCCGCGACCCGAGCGATTGTATCGTTCGCGGAGCGCATCGGTAAGCTCGTCGATCCTGGAGGCAGGAACGTCTCGCGGCGTCCACGCGAAGCAAAGAATGTTCGATTCGGGCTCGTGCAGTGGCTTGAAGTCGTCGCGCAGCGCAAGCATGGCGTGGAACGCGTGGGCACGCGCGCACAGCCGATCGTACAGTGCAGCCAGCGCGTCGGCGCCGTAGCGCTCGATCGCCACGTACAGCTTGAGTACATCGGCCCGACGCGAGCATTGAAAGCTGCGTGGACCAATGTCCCACGCGCGTGCTTCATCGGCGCCACTGAAGAGGTACGGTGCTGCTTGCGAAAACGCGCCATCGAGGTC
>JAYUWD010000327.1:0-4250 GCA_043753735.1 Gemmatimonadaceae bacterium | reverse complement strand
CGCCCACGGTTGCCGAGCGCCTTGAGCGGGCGGTGCGGAATCACCCCAATGTCGTCTTCATTGGCGGCGTGATGATGGTGACGCTGGTGGCCACGCTGGCTGTCGTTCTGATGATCGAGTCTGACGCCCGACAAATGCTCTGGTTGGTGTTCCTGTTTGCGTTCCTGCCGGCACTCGACATTGCGGTAGGCGTGTTGAATCAATTGGTCAACACGTGGCTGCCGCCGACGGTTTTACCGCGTCTTGATCTGCATGAACATGGCGTACCGTCAGAGTATCGAACGGCGGTGGTAGTGCCGACGCTGTTCGGCTCGGTCGACGACGTGCGCCATGCAGTCGAGAATCTCGAGGTCCAGTTCCTGGCCAATCGCGAGGCCAATCTGCACTTCGCGCTCCTCAGCGATTTTACCGATGCTGCGACGGAAGTGCAGCCCACCGATGACGCGATCCTCGCCGTGGCGCAGGAAGGCGTGCGCACACTCAACGAGCGTCATTCGTCACATCAGCAGGATGTGTTTCACCTCTTGCATCGACCGCGTCGTTGGAACGAGCACGACAAGATCTGGATGGGTTGGGAGCGTAAGCGTGGCAAGCTTTCCGACTTCAATCTCTGGTTGCGGGGGGGAGCACCCAACGCATTTTCTGTCATTAGTGGCGACACATCCGCGTTGACCGCGGTTCGCTACGTTATCACCCTCGACGCCGATACGGTGTTGCCGCCCGACGCCGCGCCGTCGCTCGTTGGTGCGATGGCACATCCGCTCAATCGCGCGGTCTACGACGCCGAACGAGGGCGCGTTGTGCGCGGCTACGGCATACTGCAGCCGAGGGTTGGTGTGTCACTGCCGAGTGCGCACCGAAGCCGCTTTGCATCCATCGCATCGGGTCATCCGGGTGTTGATCCGTACTCGACTGCAGTGTCCGACGTCTATCAGGATTTGTACGGCGAAGGGAGTTTTACGGGAAAGGGCATCTACGACGTCGACGCGTTTCAACTCGCGACGCACGGACGTTTCCCGGTCAATACGCTGCTATCACACGATCTCATTGAAGGAAATTACGCACGCGCCGGACTCGCGACCGATGTGATTGTGTACGACGACTACCCGACGACATATCTGGCCTACACGCTGCGCAAGCATCGCTGGATTCGTGGCGACTGGCAGTTGCTGCCGTGGTTGCGTCGTCGTGTGCCTGGACCGGACGGACCAGAGCCCAATCGGCTGTCGCTGCTCTCGCAGTGGAAGATTCTCGACAATCTCCGACGCAGCACGGTAGAACTCTCGCAGCTGCTTTTCCTGCTCGCGGGCTGGACCGTGCTCCCCGGCTCTACGCTTCGGTGGACCATGCTTGGCGTAGGTGCGATCATCGCGCCGTGGGTGACGTCCCTATTGATCGCAATCGTGCAACCGCCGTTCGATCGGTCGTGGCGCGCGTACTACGGCGCCGTGGCACAAGACGCGCTCGTGAGTCTGCAGCAGGCCATCGTCGCAATTGTCTTTCTTCCACATCAGGCATACACGTCGGCTGACGCAATCGTGCGAACCCTCTATCGCATGTTTGTCTCCAAGCGGCACATGCTCGAGTGGCGACCTGCGTCTGCGGTCGAGCGGGACATTGGCTCGGCGGGCGCGGAAACGTGGCGCATGATGCGCGCCACCGTGTTGCTGGTTGCAGTCACGGCGTTGGCCATTTCTGCTTTGGCGAT
Source organism: Gemmatimonadaceae bacterium (assembly GCA_043753735.1). GTDB lineage: Bacteria > Gemmatimonadota > Gemmatimonadetes > Gemmatimonadales > Gemmatimonadaceae > Gemmatimonas. Next base: position 2,542 of record JAYUWD010000327.1, on the reverse strand, counting down.
ACAGGCACAGCTCGGCGCACAGACGCATCATCGTGTGCTCATCATGCCAGCGCTCGCGATGTGGACCATCGTGGCGCTCTGGCTCGACTCGGCGAGAATCGCAGCGCGCCTCAGTGTCGTTGTTGCGTCAACTCGCCGAGTGCTTCCAAAATCGGCGCGAGACGAGGCAATGCGCTACGCATCCGTGCACTGGCGCTTTTTTGAACGCTTTGTCACTGAAGCAACACACTGGTTGGCGCCGGACAACTTTCAATCCGATCCCGAGCCGGTGGTTGCGATGCGCACGTCCCCCACCAACATGGGGCTGCAACTCCTATCGACCGTCAGCGCGCGTGACCTCGGCTTCATCACCACGGCCGACATGGTTGAACGGCTTGATCGCGCATTGACGACGTTTGCCTCGATGCGACGCTACCGCGGTCACTTCTACAACTGGTACGATCTGCATGATCTGCACGTGCTCGACACGCCATATATCAGCACCGTCGACAGTGGCAATCTGGCCGGTCATCTGATCGCGCTTCGTCAGGCCTGTCTGCAGATAGCGCACACTGACACCGCGCTGCGCAACAAGCTCGAGTCGCTGGCGGAGCGCGCATACGCGTTCGTCGTGGAGATGGATTTTGCGTTCCTCTACGATGAGTCGCGCAAGCTGTTCACCATCGGGTACCACCCCGATTCGTTTACCGCGGACGCGTCGTTCTATGATCTGCTGGCGTCAGAAGCGCGCTTGGCGAGTTTCATTGCGATCGCGCGAAATGACGTTCCGATCGAACACTGGTTCCGGCTCTCGCGCTCATTGAACCGAAGTGCCGGCATGACGGCAATGGTGTCGTGGAGCGGCAGCATGTTCGAGTATCTGATGCCAGTGCTGGTGATGCGGTCACTCCCGTTCACGCTACTCGACCAGACGTACAAGGGCGTGCTCGATCGTCAACGTGCATACTCTCGCGCACGCAACGTACCGTGGGGGGTGAGCGAGAGCGCCTACAATGTGCGCGATCGCCACGAAACGTATCAATATCGCGCGTTCGGTGTGCCTGACCTTGCGCTCAAACGTGGATTGGGGCGCGATCTGGTCCTTGCACCGTATGCCACGGCGCTCGCCGCGCAGATCGATCCCGCGCGAGCGCTTTCAAACCTGCGAGCATTCGAGAACATGGGTGCGCTGGGTGAGTACGGGTTTTGCGATTCGCTCGATTATACCAGGCCCAGTGCCGGAAAACGTTTTACGCTCGTGCAAGCGTACATGGCGCACCACATCGGCATGACGCTGGTGTCGCTCACCAATGTCCTCCTTGACGATTTGTGGCAGGAGCGCTTTCACGCAGACCCGCTCGTAAAATCGGCGGAGCTCCTGCTGCACGAGCGCGTTCCTCGACGGCTCGTGATGCAGAAGGCGCAGTCGGCGCGCCCGGATGACGCGCAGCCTGACATGGAACGCAATCGGCCGGTCGTACGTGAGGTGAACACCGCCCAGGCGACAGCGCCTCGCATTGCATTGTTGGGTGCGAGCCCGTACATGGTGATGCTCAATCACAATGGCAGCGGATACAGTCGCTATGAGTCGCTCGCAGTCACACGTTGGCGCGCCGACAGCACATGCGACGACACCGGGCAGTTCTGCTACATCAAAGACATCACAACCGGCCGCGTCTGGTCGGCGGCACAACAGCCCATCGCCACGCCGGCAGCATGGAGTCGCGCGTGGCTCGCATCGGATCGAGTCACGCTGCAGCGCGCTGACGGCGATATCGAAACCAAGACGGAGATTACCGTCGTTCCTGCCGATGCCGCAGAAGTGCGTCGCATCACGCTGACGAACACGGGAAATTTCGCGCACGAGATTGAACTGACGAGCTACGGCGAGATCGTGATGGCGAGTGCTGATGCAGACCGGGCACACCCCACATTCTCGAACCTGTTTGTAGAGACCGAATGGCACAAGTGGTGTACCGCGATCACCGCGACACGTCGCCAGCGGACCCCTGACGATCCGCAACTGTGGTGCGTCCATGTGATCGACGCAGGACGGGATCGCACGACAGACGTCTCCTGCGAAACGGATCGCGCGCGTTTCATTGGCCGCGGTCGCTCGGTACACGATCCCTGCGCGATGAAGACGGAGGGCGCACTTTCCGGCTCGACCGGTGCGGTGCTCGATCCGATCTTTGCACTGCGGACGCGAGTGCGCGTCGCCCCGGGTCAGTCGGTGAGTGTCGCGTTCACAACGCTCGTCGCCGCCACGCGCGAAGCGGCGTTCGAACTCGCCGGGCGCTACCACGATTCGCATGCTGCGCAACGCGCCCTCGATTTTGCGTGGACATCAACGCAGATCGGTCTCGCCGAACTTGGCATCACGCCGACCAACGCGGCGGTCTTTCAGGATATCGCAGCGCAACTGCTGTATCGCGGTGGGTCACTCGCGCCACCAATTGACGAACGGCGTCGCAATCGCGGTTCGCAGCCAAGATTGTGGGCGTACGCGATCTCGGGCGATTTGCCGATCATACTCGCGCAGATCGATTCGGTCGACGGTCTT
>JAYUWD010000326.1:0-12812 GCA_043753735.1 Gemmatimonadaceae bacterium | reverse complement strand
CTACCCGTGCTTCCGCACCGCGCATCTCGCTCGCCGCGATCCGTCGGCGCAGTGGGGTCTGAAGGGCCGAAACGATCGAGAAGCCAATGCCGACGTTCCCGACGCCAGCTCCCCCGCCCCGTGCAAACCCCTTCATGAGGTCAAGCACCGGGTTGGGCACCCGACTGGCTTGCCAGAGATCGGCCGCAGCAAGGCCAACGTCCGTCAAGGCGACACGGACGTGCGGACTGCGCAGTAGCGCGAGGCGAATGGCGCTGTCCAGGGCAAGCGGACCAGACGGAAGAGCGCGCGGCGTGGTTACGGAATCGATCAGTGGCAACGGCAATGTGTCGATGCCACGTGCGGTGAGCAGCGTCGTCACGGGCCGCAGCCCCTGCCGTGCAGCTGATGGCACACACGCCGCCAACAGCAGGGCGGCAAACACGATCGGCGTACGCCTTTGATGGAGCATAAAATGCATGGCGTATAGAAGGCGGCCGATCGGCTGCTGTCAACGGGAAGCCCGCTTCAACTCCCTTGGTTTACACTGCGTAAATAACCGGGTAGACTCAGAGGAATTCGGACACCCTTTCACCATTCGTGCCGTGGCTAGCCGCTCCACACGCCCATCTGCATCGATTCCCAAACTGCAGGACACCGTGCGCCTTTCGGCCGACGGCTTGTCCAAGGTGCTCGGCGACCTTGAAGCCCGCATTCTTCGCGCCACGTGGACCCTCGGCCGCCCTTCAACCGCGCGTGAAGTACATGAACACATTGTCGGCGCACACGACGTCTCACCGCTCACCACAATCACGGTCCTCAATCGGCTTGTCGCCAAGCGTGTGCTCAGCCGCACCCGCAAGGATGATCGTTTGCACTTTGCCGCGCTGCTCGACGAAGCCGCGTTCATGGCGCACGTGTCGCGTCGTGTGGTGGAGGGCATCCTTTCGTTCGGTCCGGATGCCGTTGCTTCGTCGTTCGTCGATGTGCTCGCCGAGCAGGATCCAGAGAAGCTGGAAGGGCTCGCATTGCTGATCCGCCGCAAGCTTCGCGAGCGGAAGGGCGGCTGATCACGTGCGTCAGCGAGGAGCAGTCGCGCAAATGCCGGACACACTGATGCGACGCGAGGCGCAGCATCGCCAGCGCGTGCTGCTTGGGTTGGCCACCATGTTGGTCCTCAGCATCAGCCCGGTAGTCGGTCATCATGTAGTTGACGCGGTGAGCTGGCTCCCGGCCTCCGTGGAACATTTCGGACCGTTCTGCGTCATCGCACTGCACCGTCTGCTGGCCCCTGTACACGGGCTCTTTCACATATTGCTGTTTGTTGGACTCGCGTTTGCCGCCGTCGAACGGTCGGGCGCTGCATGGCGTCATGCGAAGATTATGCGCGCGTTACCGATCGAAAGTGCGACGTCGGACAAGCGGCTCGTGACCGCCATTGGTCGCGTGGGTTTCGCCGTCGATCGCGTTCGCGTGGTGGCCGGGCTGCCCAATCCGGCATTCACCTCCGGATGGATTTCGCCGCGGGTGTACGTGGCCAAGTCCTTGCCCGACCTGCTGAATGCGGACGAGCTGGAGGCCGTGCTCGCGCACGAAATCGCACATGTGCGCCGTCGCGATCCGTTGCGCCTCTTTGCGCTGCGATCGCTGGCCGCCACGCTTTTCTGGCTGCCTGCCATCCGGAAACTGGTCGACGATTTGGCGGACGAAGCGGAAATTGCAGCCGACGATTTCGCGGCACAGCGTTACAGCCTTCCGCTGGCGGCTGCAATTCTCCGCATGGCGGGCGCCGATGTCGGTCCGCTTGAGGCTGCAGTGGGCTTTCAAAGAACAGACCTGCTCGAACGGCGCATTCGTCGACTCGCGGGCGAGGAAGCCATGGTCGGGTCTCATGTCTCCACGCGCTCCATCCTCGCCGCTGCGCTGGCACTCACTGCGGTGTGGACGTCCGGGGTAATCGTTCTGCATCCGCTTCCGGAGCATGAGCCCGTGCACTCGGGGGCACACCATTGTGTGCATCTTGGGGAGTCGGCGTTCAGCCACCTCTTTTGTCTGGGCCGACATCAGGCCGACAAACCGTGTCCACACGTGAGCACCGCAGATGGAATGCGCCGCTCGGGGCCGGGTACCCCAACCGACCCTCTCGGCCGTACCTTATTGCGCTCATGACTTCTCCGTCCAACTCCGGGGCCAACGCCCCTTCCGCCGGCGCACCAAATCAGGGCGCCGGCTTTTGCGCCGCTTGCGGCGCTCCTCTCGCCCTCGGTGCGCGCTTCTGCCACCGCTGTGGCACCCCCTTCGGCCAAGGCGTACCGCTCGCCAAGGCTGCGGGAGCAGGGAACAACCTTGCCTCCGTGCTCCCGTGGGGCGTCGCCTTCGTCGCTTTGCTGGCACTCGTCGCGAACTTCGCCGGGAAAAACTTTGGCTCGGCCAAGGGCTCTTCAGTCGATGGCTCCTCGAATGCACTTCCGACCAGCGCCATCGATGGCGGCAGTGGCGGCGGCGCCCCGGTTGCGGCGCAAGGCGGTGGTGGCCGTGCGCCCGGGGGTGGTGGGGTGGCTGCGCCCAACATCGCCAATCTCTCGCCGAGTGAGCGCGCAGTCCGGCTGTATAACCGCATCATGGAATACTCGGAGGCAGGAAAGACCGACTCGGTCGGATTCTTCGCGCCGATGGCGATGGCCTCGCACGAGATGCTGACCGCTCCCACCGCCGACGAGCGCTACCACTTTGGCCGGATCGCGGAAGTAACCAACAACGCTGCGGTCGCCAAGGCGCAAGCCGACACGATTCTCGCCGCGCAGCAGTCCAATCTCCTCGGTTTGCTGCTGGGCGCTCGGGCGGCGCGCCTCTCGAAGGACGTGAACGCGGAGCGGACATACGGCAGACTGTTGCTCAAGGTTGCCGATCGGGAGCTGGCCACCAAGAACACGGACTACGAACTGCACCGCGCCGAAATCGATCGCGCCATCGCGGAAGCGAAGAAAATGAATTGACGACGGGGGCGGGCATGTCGCGATGACCACGACAGCTGACATACGACAGACCGACGCGCCCCTACCCACACGGCCAGAGCGCGCCACCGGTGCGCCGGCCGTCCTGACGCAATTCGTTCGCGACCTGGCCAGCAGCACACTCACCGTTCGCGAACTGCTCAATCGTCTGGCCGACACGGCTCTTGATCTCGTGCACGCGGAAGGAAGCTGCGTGCTTGAACTCAAGGGTGAGACCTTTGTCTTCATGGCGCCAAGTGGCAGTGCGAGGGCCTTCGATGGACGCGAGTTTCGTCTTAAAGACGATCCGTCGCTTTTTCGCGAAGCGCTTACGTCGCGCCATCCCGTCTGGACCAATGAAGCGCAGCTTGACCCGCGTGTCGACGACTACTTTCGTGTCGCGCTGAACACCCGACAGATCGCCGTTGTCCCTATCATCGTCGAGGACGCGGTCTCGGGGTTGCTGGTGTGCGTCAACTCGGCGTTCGGTGCCTTTTGTACAGTCGACATCGACCTGCTCGGCCATCTCGGCGATCACGGCGCGCTCGTGCTGCGCAGTCAACGATTGGTGCAACGGGCCGAACTCGCCGCGATCGACGCGCGCCACCGCGCCGAAGACGCAGCGATGGCCGCACATCGCAACGCTGTTCTGGCGCGCACCGCGCGGGTGCTCGCCGACTCGGTGACGCGCGGAGGGGTGTATGATGGGCTCGCGCGCGTGTTGAGCGAAGAGTTGCACGCAAGTGGGTTTGCGGTGTACGACGCCAATCCGCAGCTCCGCACCGCGCGGCTGGAGTATCAGTGGGGCACCGGCCATGTCGATGAAGATGCGATCGCTGCGAACTTCTGGCGCTCGGGACTTGGACGGGCCGTCGAAAGCGGCCAGTCGGATTTCATCGAGAATCTGACCGACGCCGTACTCCCAAACGAAGTCGATACTTCGGTAGCGCTCCAAGCGTCCGGCTTCAACGCGGTCGCCCTGCTGCCGCTCATTTTTGAAGAGCGCCCGCAGGGGTTGTTGTCGGTGCGCTACCAGGCTAACCATCGCTTTGATGAAGACGAACGACAGCTGCTGCGTGATATCGCGACGCAGGTGGTCGTTGCGTTCAGAAATGCGGTCAATCTCGCCCAACTCGAGCGACGCGCGCAGCGCTTGACCGCACTCGCGCGCGCGCAGCACCAGCTCACGCATGTCGTTGGCGAAGATACCCTGCCGCAAGCGATAGCCGATGCCGTGCGCGATGTGATACCGAGTGCGGTCTGCGACATCTTTGCATCGGGGAAAGACGGACTCATCCGGGTGCTCACCACCCGCAACGGTCTGCCGACGCAGCATGGTCCGGTTAGTGACGTCGAACTCGCGTTGGCAAATGAAACATTCGCGACTGGTGTCTCTCGACTCGCGGTGCACACCGACGAAACACGCTACTGGGCGCGCGGGTCATCGGAGCTGTGCGCGACTGTCCGCTTTGGCGGTCGCAGTGCCGGCGTATTGCGCCTGCTCTCGCCCGAGCCTGACGCATTCGATTTGCAAGACCTCGACCTATTGACGATTCTCGCGCGTCAGGCCGGCACCGCAATCGAAACGTCGCGGTTGTTCACCCTTTCGGATTTTCAGCGTCAGCGCGCGGAAGGTGCCGCTGAACTCGCACGCGTCACCCTGCAGGCCTGGTCACTCGCCGACGGCGCGAATGAACTGCTGACTGTGCTCGATCGCTTCGTACCCTCCATCGGCAAGGCGATCGGCGTCGCGCGCGCCCGAGACGGCCTGATCGAATACGTCGCGGCCAGCGGTACGCTTGAGGTGCTCAAGGGACATCGCCCCGGTGGCAACAACGGTGTGGCGGCGATCGCCCCCGACGGTCGGCCGCGCGAACTGTCCTCGTTGCGCGATGTTGCACCCGCCGCACTCGCGGAAACAGTTCCTGACGAGTGGGGGTTCGCCGTGCCTCTGGTGGCCCGCGATCGCACATTGGGCCTGCTCGTTGTTTCCTCCCCGCGCAAGGCACCGCTGCTGCGGCGTGATCGCGTGACGCTCGAGCGGCTCTCGACTTCGCTTGCGCTTGCGCTCGACGCGCTGCTACTCGACGAAGAAGAGCGACTCGCGCGCGAACGCGAACACTTGCTTGCCACCGCACTCACGACCATCGATCACCCGATCTTCATTCTTGATCGTGTCGGCGTGCGTTATGCAAATCCTGCGGCCGCGCGCGAGTATGGTTGGTCGCAGGTGGAGCTCATGGAGATGCGTTTCGAGCAGTTGGTCCTGAAGGTGCATCCCCTCGGATCCCAGCAGGATGCCCCGTTGCTCGAAGACGGCGTCAGTCTCACCGAGCAGGTGCATCGTCGTCACGATGGTACCGAATTTCCCGCAGCGGTCACCATCAGTCCCCTCGTATCGCAGGATGGCGAGCAGCTCGGGCAGGTCGTCAGCGTTCGCAACGTCAGCTCCGATCGTCGTTTTGCAGAACAGCTGCGACATACGGAAAAGATGATTGCACTGGGCGGGCTCGTCGCCGGTGTTGCGCACGAAATCAACAACCCGCTCACTGGCATCTCGGCCTTTGCACAGCTCCTGCTCGAGGAACATCTCGAAGGCGATCAGCGCGAGTCGGTGCAGCTGATCAAACAGGAAAGTGATCGCGCCAGGACCGTCATTCGCGACTTGCTGATTTTTGCGCGCAAGACGGAATCAGTCACCGCACCGTTCGATCTCAACGACATGATCGAGCAAACGCTCCGCTTGCGCGCGTATCCGCTCCGCAATGCCGGCGTTCGCATCGAACTCCAGCTCGACGCCGCACTTCCGCATGTGTCCGGCGACCCACAAAAGCTGCAACAGGTGCTGCTCAACATCATCGCGAACGCGGAATACGCGATGGAGGGGCGCGACACCCGCGTGTTGACGGTGGGAACACGCGTCGAGGGGGTGCACGCCGTCGTGACAGTGACCGATACGGGTCGTGGTATGCCCGCCGAAGTTCGCCACCGCATCTTCGAGCCCTTCTTCACGACCAAGGCTGAAGGGTTGGGGACGGGGCTTGGGCTGAGTGTCAGCTATGGCATCATTCAGGCGCATGGTGGTACGATCGACGTACAATCGGACGTTGGAACAGGGACGGCCGTGACGATCAGGCTCCCGATCACCGCTTCCGACACGCCGTCGGCCGGGGATGCACCCGTCCAGCTGTTTGCAGCGCCTGGCACGATTCTTTGATGCTTGGGTGAATATGAATTCGCCGATCTTGTTCGATCCGTTCACGGCCATCGATGCCGCCGCTGCTGCGATTGCGGACGATTCGTTGCGTCGCATCCTCGTCGTCGATGACGAATCGACCATCCGGCTTGCACTGAGTCGCTTTCTCCGGTCGCGCGGCTTCGAGGTGGACGTCGCTGAATCGGGGGTGGCGGCGCTCGAGCAGCTGACGAGACACAAGTTCGCGCTCATGCTCTGCGACCTGCGGATGCCCGGTATCAGTGGCCTCGATACCGTCCCGCGCGCGCTCGCAATCGACGGCGATCTGGGCATCATCATGCTCACCGCAGTCAACGACGCAACCAGTGCCACCGACGCGCTCTCGTCAGGGGCGTTCGACTATCTGCTCAAACCGGTCGAACTTCCCGATCTGCAATCGGCAGTCGATCGGGCAATGCGACGTCGCAGTCGCGCCATCGAGCGCCGAGCCACCGATCGACTCATCCGAGAAGAGGTTGCATTGCGAACTGCGGAATTGGAGCACGAAAAGGGCGCGTTACGCGCACTGACGGTCAGTATCGCCGAAACGCTGATCAATGCAATGGAAGCCAAGGATGTGTATTTGCGCGGCCATTCGCATCGCGTCGCCGAACTGGGCGCACATATCGGCGCGGAGTTGGGGCTCGACCCCGCGTACATCGAACGGATTCGACTGGCCGGACGTCTGCACGATGTCGGAAAGATCGGCATTCGCGAGGCGGTGCTCAACAAGGCCGGCCCCCTCACCGTCGACGAATTCGCGCACGTCAAGGATCACGTCCGCTTTGGCGTGGAAATCCTGCGCCCCTTGAAGCACCTGGGCGAAACGCTCGAGTATGTGCAGGACCACCACGAGCACTGGGATGGCAGTGGGTACCCCCGCGGGCTTGCGGGCGACGCGATCGCGCTTGGCGGGCGTATACTCACCGCCGCCGATGCCTTCGACGCGCTCACGTCGCAGCGCGCCTATCGCGACCCGATGGCGTCGAACACGACGCTTGATTACCTCTGCACCCAGGCGGGGCGACTGCTCGAACCACGGATCTACGAGGTGCTGAGGGTGGTGGTGACAAGGGGAGAGGTCCCGGGAATACCGAGGGTCTGAGTCACTTTCCTCGCCCTCTTTGCGCCGCGCGCTTGACGTAGCCCCGCCGTCTTTGTACTAGGGTGTGTGCAGAACGCGCGGCACGATCGCGGTCACCATGTGCGAGGCACATGCGGGAGCTCGCAACTGCCCCCGGTCAACCTGATTTTCGACTATTCCGAAGGAGGAGGCGGTCATGCCGCGTGGTGAAGAAATGTCTGAAGAGCTCCAATTCATCGGTGGCGATGAAGTGCACGAGATGGGTGGTTACGGCGGCTCCTCCTACGACGAAGACGAAGAGGAGGATGGCTACGGCGTCCCCTCGGAGGACGGCGACAGTCTGTGGGATAGCGCCGACGACACCGACGAAGACGATGATGACGATGACGAAGATGGCTTCGAGGAAGAATCTGTCGACGAAGAAGACGACGAAGATGATCTCTTCGGTCGTCCGATCGTCCGTCGAGGCCCTGGCCGTCCCCCCAAGAACCCGGGTGCACCTCGGCCATCACTAAAGGCCAAAGTCATGCCTCCGGTGAAGTCGGAAGAAAAGGAGGAAGATGCGCCTGACGAGGAGTCGCCAGCTGCACCGGCACCCGAAACCAAGCGCCCGGCTGCTCCCAAACCGCCCAAGTCTCCCAAAACGATCGCCGAACCAGTCACTGTCGAGACTGCGATCGATGCTGCGCCCAAGCCTGATGCGGCAAAGAAAGTGGCACCCGCCAAGTCGGCGGCCCCGATCAAGCCCGCCCCAGTCAAGGCTGCTCCACCAGCGAAAGCGGCGCCAGCTTCCAAGAAAGCGGCTCCTGCAGCACCGGCCAAGAAGGCCGCACCTGTAAAGAAGGCACCGGCGGCAAAGAAAGCGGCGCCCGTGAAAAAGAGCGCAGCGCCGTCAAAACCGACATCGAAAAAGAAGGTCGCACCGGTCCAGAAGGCAGCGATCAAGAAACCTGCGGCCAAGAAGGCCGCTCCCAAAAACGCTGCAGCCAAGAAGCCTGCGCTGAAAAAGGCGCCAACCAAGAAGCCCGCACCCAAAAAAGCGCTACCCAAAAAGGGCGGGCGTCGCCGGTAGTTTATCGGCTATCTCGCTCCCACGGATCGTCGCTTGCACAGGGGCGCGGGCAACCGCGCCCCTGTTCGCGTGCGAATCTGTCTCTAACTTCCGCGCGTGACCACGCCGCCGATGGACCGCACCGCCATCCTCAAGTTCGACCAGCCGCCATTCGCTCGGCACATCCTGGACGCGTTGCCACTGACCGTCTGGGCAGTGGACTTGGACGGGCGCATCACCGCCGCGAACAGTTCCTGGTCCCGCTTCGCGCGCGCAAACGGGGCGCCGGCACTCTCCATCGAAGCTGACGTCTGCGGTCGCTCGATCTTCAGCAACATGGCCGACGATGCCACACGCGATCAGATCGAACGCGCGATGAGTCTATTGCGCGAACGCGTCGTGCCCGTGGTGCGCTGGGAATTTCCCTGCAGTTCGCCCGACGAAGATCGTGTCTTCCTGATGCATGTGACGGCACTCGAAGAGTTCGGGGAAATCAATGGCTTCGTGTTCTCGACCGTCGATATCACCCCTAGCCATCGGTCGCGGGAAGCGCTGATCAACACCGGGATAGCGCTCGCCGAAGCAATCTCTCTCGATCGTGTCTATGCAGAGGTCGCGCATCAGTTGCAGCGCGCCGTACCGTCGACCGGGTTTGCCATCGCCCTCGCCGACGATGCAACGGCTGAGATTCACATCACCCATCGGCAAGGGTACGAAGACGGAAACGATCGCACGTCGGCCGGTCTCGAGCAGCGGCTGCTGCGCACGTGGCTCGACGCGCTCGCCAAGGGACACGTCGTTCGCGAACATTCGGCGGCCGGTCTCGAGATCACCGCGCCGCTGATCAGCGCCGAGGGGGTGCTTGGCGCGATCACGATTCGCGCCGAACGGATCGAGTCGGAACAGGCCCTTGAAGAAGCGGAACGCGTGCTTGCCGTGGTAGCCGCGCAAACTGCCGTCGCCATCGAACGCGCGTGGCTTGTGCAACGCGTCGAACAAAAGCGTCGACTCGAAGCGATCGGTGAAGTTGCCGCTGGTGTCGCACATGAGCTGCGCAATCCACTCTTTGGCATTTCATCTGCTGCACAGCTGTTGCAATTGCGCTCACGCGACGACGCCGTCGTGGAAAAGAATGTTGGTCGCATTCTGCGCGAAGTCGAACGACTCAACCGCATGGTGACATCGCTGTTGGAGTTCGGTCGACCCAATACCGCGCATCTCGCAGCCATCGATCCCGAAACCGTGTGGGATGACATCCTCGAGGGGGAACGCACACGCCTCGAAGGGAAACGGATTTCGTTGAAGCGCACACGCATCGACCCGCCGGTTCGCTGTCTCCTGGATGTCGAACAGTTCGGCCAGGTCTGTCGTAATGTGCTGGTGAACGCCTGCGACGCGGCGCCGGAAGGGAGCGAAGTCGTACTCATCGCCCAACTGTCGCCAATGGGTGGGTGGCGCTGTCGTCTCACCAACGGTGGTCCGCCAATTCCGGCGGACGTTTTGCCGCATGTGTTCGAATTTTTCTATTCGACGAAAACCGGCGGCACTGGAATTGGTCTCGCGCTCTGTCAGCGTATCATGGACGAGCATCGTGGCACCATCGTGATCGACAGTGTCGCAGAAACAGGCACCACCGTTACCCTCACGCTGCCGCCGACGGCCCCGACATGACGCTGTCGTTGCTGGTGGTGGATGACGACGACTCCATTCGCACCACGCTGATCGAGTTTTTTGAAACGTTTGGATACACCGCTCGCGGTGCTGCGTCGGCCACGGAAGCGCGCCGTCTCGCCGCTGAAGACGCGCCGGATGTCGTCCTGCTCGATCTCCGGCTTCCCGACGCGGATGGTGTGCTGACGCTGGACGCGCTGCGCGCCGACGATCCCGATGTCGGCGTCATTCTGCTCACCGGCTATGCCGACGTGCGCACGGCGGTAAAAGCGATGCAGCATGGCGCATCCGACGTGCTCGAAAAGCCAGTCGATCTCGAACTGCTCGCGGCCGCCGTGCTGCGGGCTGCGGAACGTGGTCGTATGCGACAGGAGCTTGCACTGTTCCGCGCGCGCGCGCGCGTCGACAACACCGATGCATCGGCGAGCGAAGCGCCGATATTGGTGCCGACGCTCGCGCAGCTGGTCGACCTCGCCGCGCGCAACGCCGACGCGCCCATACTCCTCCAAGGCGAAACTGGAACAGGCAAAGGCTTTGTCGCTCGTCAAATCCATGAACGGTCCACACGCGCCGAGGCGCCGTTCGTCGAAATCAATTGCGCATCGCTCTCATCCGCTTTTTTTGAAAGCGAACTCTTTGGACACGAGCGCGGCGCCTTCACCGATGCGCGTCAGGCCAAGCGCGGGCTCCTTGAAGTCGCCGGCGTCGGGACCATTTTCCTCGACGAAGTCGCAGACATGTCGATCGACGTGCAGCCCAGGCTTCTCAAAGTCATCGAAGAGAAAACATTTCGACGCCTGGGCGGGACCGCGACGCTTCGCTCCGATTCACGCGTCATCGTAGCGACGCATCAACCCTTGGTCGATGCCGTCGCCGAGCGTCGGTTTCGCGCGGACCTCTACTACCGACTGCAGGTGCTCACGCTGACGTTGCCTCCGCTGCGCGAACGTGTGAACGAAATCCTGCCGCTCGCCGAATCCGCCTTGCCCCGAGGTGCGATTCTGGGCGCCGATGCCAAAGTTGCGCTGGTCGCCTACGCATGGCCCGGCAACATCCGCGAGCTCAAGAACACGATCTGGCGCGCGGCGATCCTCGCCGACGGCCGACCAATCCAACCGGCGCATCTCGGGCTGTCGCCAACGGCGAGCACCATCTCGGTGAACGCATCACGCGACACGCGCAACATCGGCGTGCCGGTCACGCTAGTCAGTGCAGAACGTCAGGCAATTGCAGCGGCCATGAAATCCGCCGACGGCAATCGCACACGCGCCGCACAACTCCTAGGCGTAGCCCGCTCCACGCTGCTCGAGAAACTCAAGAAATACGGCAACGACAAATCATAGGTTTCTCGTCGTCGCCAACCGCCTCTTAACGGGCAATCGGCCCATTCTCGCTGCCTGAAAACGCGACAGCGGCCAGCAAGATCGACCGGGTATCGGGCGTCGATCGCGAGCACTAATGTGACGGATAATGGGTGCAAGCGTAGTGTTTGCAACACTTTCAATGACCTCGGCAAAACTCGGCGCGCTTCTCGCACTCTGCGAGCTTATGAACACGTCACCGTTTGCCAAGTCGGTCCTCGTCGTCGAAGACGAGCAGTCCATTCGCGACGTACTCGTCGAACTCTTCGATGTCGATGGAAATGCGGTCATCGGCGCCGAGATGCTCCCCGATGCCCTCGAGCGACTCCGGGCGCAGCGTTTCGATCTCATCATCACCGATCTGCGATTGGGTGGGAAACGGGACGGCGGCCTTCAAGTCATGGCGCTCGCGGGAATGCTTTCACCCGATGCGACCGTCGTCGTATTGACGGCGTATCCAGACGACGCCAACCGACAGGCTTCCATACGGTTGGGCGCATTGCACTTCCTCGAAAAGCCGGTCGATCTGGCCACGATCGCGCAGCACGCTGCGACGGCTGGAGTTCGCACCGCTTTTGCGACTGTACTGCAGTAGCTGTAACAGCGGCGAGTTCTTGCAGCTGAATTTGCGATAACGAGTAGTCCTGATGAAAATCGTCAGGTCGTCCCGGGGTGGTGGGTGATGCTGGGGAGTGTCACTTGGGCGGCCTGGCGAGTCAGTACAGTCAACGTGCGCAACTTCTGAGCTGCAGGGTTGCAGGGGCAGCTATCATACCTGCCCCCGCCTCGCACGCGCCCCCAAAAACAGCCAACGGTTGATGACGGAACTTCCCAACCCTCTTGGTGGCCAACGCGACCATTTTACGTGGCGCGGACACGATGTCGCATACGTCAAACGCGGCGCTGGGCCTGCCGTGTTGCTTATCCATTCCATCCATGCCTGTGCGTGGTCAATGGAATGGAGAAACGTCGTTCCTGCGCTGGCGCAGCGATTTACGACGTACAGCATCGACCTGCCCGGGTTTGGCGCATCGTCGCATCCGCCTCTTCACTACACTGCCGATCTCTACGTCGATCTCCTGCGAGATTTTCTCGCAAACGTGATCGGCGAGTCCACGATCGCTGTTGGATCCTCACTCGGCGGCAGCTACGCAATCGCAATGGCGTCGCGGCATCCGGAATTTGTGCGCGCCGTATGCACGATCGGACCTGCTGGTGTCTCGCGGTTGACTACGCCTGGCGGTGCCGCAAGCGGTCTGGTCGAGAAAATGTTCCGGTCGCCCCGCTTCGGGAAGACCCTCTTTTCGGCGCTCGTGTCCAAGCCGAGTATTCGCTTTTTTCTGAAGGGGATTTACCACGACAAACGCATGCTCTCAGACGATGTCGTCGACCTTTTCTGGAAAAGCGCGCAGCAGGAAAACGCACGTTTCGCCCCAGC
>JAYUWD010000325.1:0-4258 GCA_043753735.1 Gemmatimonadaceae bacterium | reverse complement strand
TCTGGCGCGACTGGATGACCGCGATCAAGCGCGAGTACCCCAAGGTGCGAGTCGTTGGTGAAGTGCTCGATGGCGATGCGTCACAGGTGAGCTTTTTTGAAGGCGGGCGCAAGCAGTTTGACGGCGTCGACGACAAGGTCGACATGCTCTTCGACTATCCACTGCACTTTGCGATGCGAAGCGCCTTCGCGCAGGGTCACAACATCCGCGAAGTGTCGCAGATGTTGTCGCGCGATCACGTCTACCGCGACGCCGCGCATTCATTGCTCACGCTCTTTGGTTCACACGACGTGTTGCGCTTCATGAACGAACAGGGCGCGACACTCGACGGACTCAAACTCGCGTACACGTTCCTGTTCACCGTGCGCGGCACACCGATGGTGTACTACGGCGATGAGATCGCATTGCCGGGGGGCAACGATCCGGACAATCGCCGGGATTTTCCCGGCGGCTTTGCCGGTGACGCAAACAACGCTTTCAATGTGACGGGTCGAACGAAAGAGCAGCAGATGGTGTGGTCACATGTACAGACGTTGCTCACGCTGCGCGCGTCACGACCAGAGCTGCGCGCCGCCGCCACCGAACATCTCGTCGAAACAGATCAGATATTTGTTTATCGTCGCGGTAGGACGGTTGTCGTATTGAACAACGCTCCAACGCCCGTTGACGTCACCATCCCGCTCCCGTCACTCGGCAAGGACGTACTTGGCGTGTGCGGCGCGGCGATCAAGAGTGGAAATGGTGTCACGCTAAAGGTGCCGGCGCGGAGTGGGTGCGTCTTCTAACGCACCTGCCTCGCCACCAACGCCGTCGCCGCCAGATTCCCCGTCGCGTTCAACACCGTCGCAAACGTATCTGGAATTGCATCAACAGCGATCAGAATGCCGACACCTTCCACCGGCAAACCGACCGCAAGCAGTAGCGGCGCAAGCATGATGAAGGCGCCGCGCGGAATGCCGGGCGATGCGAATCCGAGAAACACCGACGCCGCCGCGATGAAAATCAACTGCGATGCGTGCAGCGGCACGTTGTAGAACCAGCTGAGGAACAGCGCGCCGGCCATCCATGAGCTGGGGCCGGCGGTTTTGAACATCGCGGCTGCAAGTGGCAATACAAAGCCAGTCACGTTCTTCGGCAACTCGAGTTCTTTTTCGGCCGCAGTCACCAAAGCCGGCAGCGCGGCGATTGACGAACTGGAGCTGAATGCAATGAGTTGTGCCGGTAGCGCCGCCTTCGCGAAGCGCGCCATCGAAACGCCCGCGAATATCGCGACCACAGGATAGAGCAGCGCCACGATGATCAGCGAAAGCAGCGAATACGCGACGATATACGCGCCAATCGCGCCAACGAACGAAACGCCTGCGTGTGCCGCGAGCGGCAACACCGTGAAGAAAATGCCCACAGGCGCGAACCAGATCACTCCACGCACCAGCGTCATCATCGCATCGCCGAGTGCGCGAAAGAATGCAACGAGTGTCGTGCGCGTTTCAGCGGAGCTTTTCGCCACGGCAATCGCAAAGAGCAGCACGAACAACACAAAGGGCACCATGGCGCCGTTCGCGGCGGCGCCCACCGGATTGTTCGGTAGCAACGATGTAATCCATGATGCAAAAGTTTGCGCCTGGCCGCCACTGGCGAGCTCGCGCGCCGCCTCTGCGGCACCTGGAGGGAGCGCCGGTCTGGCGCCCACGGGCAGCAGCGAGAAGAGCGACGGTGCAACAAGCGTCACGACAATTGCTGCGCCGAGCAACAGGGCGACAAAGACCAACAGCGAAGTTGCACCCATGCGACCGATCCCCCGCACATCAGCGGCGGACGCGACACCGGTGATGATCAGCGCGACGATGAGCGGAATCACCGTCATCCGAATCGCTGTCACCCAGAGCGATCCGAGAGGCGCGACGGCATCGGCGAATTGGAGCGCTTGAGCACTTCCCGACGCCGCGATTGTGGCACCAATGCCAATCGCGGCACCGAGCGCAACCAGCACTCGCGTGCCTTCTTTCATGTGGGAGCATCCGTGGAGAGTGTGGAACCGCCGCCCAAACAACCGCGACGCGCTGCTTGTTGCAAGAGCCCACGTGCCATAAGCTGATTGGTTCAGCGGTCAACGTTGCGGGAGTGGGTCTCGTATTTGTCAGTCAGGTGTCCCCGTTCTTTCCCTCCCCGTCTGATCCCCCTTAAGTAGGCTCCCAAGCACCGTGCAGAGTCTGATCAGTTTCAGGAGCCGCACCACCGCCGTCGCGCTGTTCGTCCTGCCGTTTGTGTTCGCATGCGCCAGTGCGAAACCTGGGACGGCACTCGCGACGCCGAGTGCGACGACCGTCGCAACAGCCGCGGCCACAGTGGCCACAGCGTCGACCGGCGCAAAGCCCAGCGACGCATCGATGGCTGGACATGAGCACATGACAACGCCGATGTCGCACCCGGGCATGGACATGGGCACGATTGTCATCCCGCCCGGCGCGCTGTACACCAAGGCCGACGTGGATTTCATGCAGGGGATGATCGCGCACCACGCGCAGGCTATCTACATGTCGCGACTCGCCGCAGCGCGTGGCTCCAATCAACGCGTGATGCGATTCGCAAAAAAAATCGATCAATCGCAGCGGGCGGAAATTCGTTTGATGCAGGAGTGGTTGGTCGCCAATAAGCAGATGGCACCTGATACGAATTCGTATCGCACAATGATGATGTCGGGGATGTTGACCGCCGAACAGCTTGCGAAGCTTGAAACGACACGTGGCCCTGAATTCGATCGACAGTTTTTGTTGTTGATGATTCAACATCATCAGGGCGCGCTCAAGATGGTCGCGGAGCTTTTCGCCACAGCGCGTGCAGGGCAGGATGTGGACATTTCCGTATTTGCAAACGACGTCGAAGTTGTGCAGACCGCCGAGATCCAATTGATGCAGCAAATGCTGGCCGACCTTTAAGGAACGGAGTTTCTTTTGATGGGAACCACTGGTGTGTTTCGAACGCGTGTCCTGCGTTCAATTGCCGCAATCACGATCGGCTGTGCATTGGCCACCGCCACGTCGCTGCACGCGCAGACGTATCCGAAAGGCAATGATCCTCGCGACAACTTGAAGTCCGGGGCACTCGATGCGGAAATTGCCATCCGCGGCATGAAGCACGTGTCGTTCACGCCCAAGGCTGCGGAGTTCGATACCGCGCGCGGATTGACCTTCGTCAACTCCGACATGGCCTTTCGCGGCAGGTATGTATACCAGGGCAACTTTGCCGGTTTTTCCATCTGGGATGTGAGCGATCGCGCGAAGCCGGTGAAGGTCTCGGTCACCTCCTGCATCACGTCGCAGGGCGATCCATCGATCTATGGCGATCTGCTCTTCATCTCCGCGGAAGGCGGCGGGAATCGCAACGATTGCGGCAAAGGCGGCGTGCAGAATCCGGCCGATCACATGGCTGGCGTGCGGATTTTTGACGTGTCCGACCCTGCGCATCCGAAGCTGGTGAAGAACGTGCAAACCTGCAAAGGCTCGCACACACATACGGTTGTTCCGAGTCCCACCGACAAGAACGTCATCTATCTGTATGTGTCGGGAAGTCAGGGCGCGCGTCCGGAAACGGAGCTTGCCGGTTGCAAGGCCAACGACGATCCGGCGGACACTACCAACTCGTTGTATCGACTTGATGTGATCAAGGTGCCGCTCAAGCACCCCGAGCTGTCGGCCGTAGTCACCGGCGCGCGCATCTTTACGGGCATTGATGCTCCGCCGAGGCGTGCCGGTGCCCCCGTGCGTCGCCCGCGTGGGTCAGATTCGTTGGCACCAATGCAGGCGCCGATGGGTCCGCGCAATTGCCACGACGTCAGCGCGTACCCGGAGATGCATCTGCTCGCCGGTGCATGCGGCAGCCACGGACTGCTCGTCGACATTTCAAATCCCGAAAAGCCGATTCGTCTCGATGCCGCAGCCGACACGAACTTCTCGCTCTGGCACACCGCGGTGTTCAGCAACGATGGCAAAAAGGTTGTGTTCACAGACGAGTGGGGCGGTGGCACCTCGCCCAACTGTCAGAAGGGGAACATGATGGAGATGGGCGGCAACACCACGCTCACCATCGACAAGGCGAAAAAGTACAAGCAGCATGCGTACTTCAAGATTCCGACCGCACAGACGGCGCAGGAAAATTGCGTGTCGCACAATGGCGCGCTGGTGCCGGTGCCGGGTCGCGACATCATGGTGCAGGGGTGGTATCAGGGTGGTGTGGACGTCATCGACTTCACCGATCCCGA
>JAYUWD010000324.1:0-4269 GCA_043753735.1 Gemmatimonadaceae bacterium | reverse complement strand
GGACGCGCAGACGGATACGACTGCCCATCAACGCATCTACTCGTGCAACGTCGCGGATCGTCCGTGGCGCCTGGGCTGCGTACAACGGCGCGGTCACGGTGATCTCGACATTCTCGATAGCGACGGTGGCTGCTGGCACTGTGCGCCGCACCGCGCGTGAGGCCGTGCGCATTGGACGTGTGTCCCGCGCTGCGGTTAATCCAATGAGGAGCGCCGTTATCGACAGTGCAAGAATCGCGTTGCGCGCGGGGAAAAGAGTCGCAAGATCGAGCGTGCGGACAATGCGTACGGCGTCAGCAATCACGACATCGGCAACGTACGTCGGTGCCTCAAGCAGCGCCTCCGACGCCGCTTCCGCGTTCGAATCGAGCGACAAGGCTCGGCGGTTGGTGCCGACTGTGCGACGTGCCGCGGTGCGCGTGAGTTCCTCCGCCGTGACAACGATGTTGCGACAGTGCGGTGCGCGGGCCTCCAACCTCTTCGCAATGTCCCGACCCGAGACGTTTGCGCGCACAATCCGAATGAACGCGCCGATCGTTGCGGTACACAGAGCGAGGCCAACGCCGAGTGCGGTCGCGCTACGCGGAGGGAGTTCGAGCAGCGCAAGAGCGAACGCGGCTCCCAAACCAATAGCAGCCCCCTCCGCTGCGTAAATCCATACAAGGCGCATCGAGGCGCGATCCAGAAACGCACGAAGCTCCACCGCAGCAGGCAGCGGTGTCATGATGAAAACTTTACACTTTCGGTCGAGCGATTGCTGCGTCGTAGCCAAGTTTCTACGACGAGCAGTGCCAATGCGAACAACCAAAGCCAACGCCCGTCGGAGTGCTCGGCGGAGCTGTCGCGTGTGGAATCGATGCCGACAGTTGTGTCACCATTGAGAGCATTGTTCACCATCCCATTATCGCTCGCACCAGCCCCGCCGATTGCGGCGTTCGTCGTCGGCCGCAACGGGGCGGACGGCATGCGTTGCCACCCGCGCAGCACACTGTCGGGAAGTTGCGCTGGGTCGCGTTCGCTAAGACTGGTGTGTGGTGCCATGGCATTGCGCGTTGCACTGATCAACGCAGCGGTGGTCAGCGAACCGGCGTCGGCATCGTCGACCAACATCAGAGTTGGGTGCCCGTCGATCGTCGATTCCAGAGCGCGGACTAGGGGGCGGCCATCGTACGAACGGGCGATGACCAGTCCACCAGATGAATCGGATTTCACAGTCGAAACGTCGTCGGCCGCAGCGTCGATCAGCGTCGCATCGCGGATTACATGCGCGATTGCTTCCAGCATCCAGCTGATGCGGGGTACGCGCGCTGTCGCCAGCATGGATGCCCGCTGCTCGAAGCCACGCGTCACGATCACGACTGAGCGTGTTGAATCAGCTACTGGGCCGATCACATCAGCTTCGCCCGTTGTCGCAATGGCAGCAGTGAGGGCGGCGTTGATCCGCGCCTGTTCCGACAGTCCGGACAAGACACGCACGACCGTCGACTGCACATACGACACATCCTCGCGGACTGACCACTCGATGGTGCTCGCGTCCACTGATGTTGCTGCGGAAGAGCTGGTGCCAAAGCTGCTTCGCGACGAAACGGCGTTGGGGCCAAAATGTGTTCGCGTTTGTATAACCTCACTGCGTGCGACGGCATTGGCGCCTGTGCCTACGCGCAGCAACCGGACGCCGACTTCCGCCGGAACTTGTGCAATCGTCTGCGCGTCTACGACGCCGACCTGAAAGTCGGAGACAATCACCAGTTCGCGCCGTTGGGAGTTTTGCGTCAACCATGTCAGCGCACCAGGCACGGCATCCACGACGTTCGACGAGGTCAACAGCACGCTCACGTTCGCGTCGGCGGCGAGGCGAGCAACCAATGCGCGCCCACTGTCGATGGCGAGGACACGTTGCACGCTCGCGCTCGTGTCGAGTATGATCGCGCGCGCAAGCGTCTGCTCGAACGCTTCGCGACGTCCCGCGGTAGACCAGTACGGCTGTGCGAGTGCCACAGCAGCGCTGGCGATGATCGTCACGCGCACCAGCAGTAGCAACAGGTCGTTCAATTGCATGCGGCGCGTTGGCAGCAATCGTGACCGTACGATAAATCGCAGCGTCGGGAACGACTGAGTTTTCGCTCGACCCCGCACCAGGAAGTGAATCGCGATCGGGAGCGCGACCGCGAGCAGTCCAACCAGCGCCCAAGGCGCCAGCCAGGTCATGAACCGTTCATCACGGTGAAAGTCGCAACGCTGTTAGTCAATCCAGCGGGAATCAGCAGCACAGCATGATTCACGGGGGAAATCATCATGACGGCCTCGTGCTACGCGTATGCCCTGGCCTATCGCGTCGCCTGCGACGGAGCAGGTAGTCGCGAAGCGCCTGCTCTGGTGCCATGTCCGTTGTCATCAGCGCATAGTCAAGTCCATCTCGCAGCGCATGCATGCGACAGCGATCCAGAAAGTCACCCACCTTACGCTGATACTCCGAGGCGATCGCCTCAGCATCGACAACCTCGCGCGCGTGAGATTCCACATCTTCCAGTTCGATCTGGCCGGTGAATGGCAACGCGATCTCAATCGGCGACAGCAGCTGCAGCATGGCCAAGTCATGACCGCGCTGCACGACCCGTCGTAGCGCGCGTCGAGTGTCGTCTTCAGCATCGTAAAAATCCGAGATTACAATCATGACGCCGCGGCGCTGGAGCAACTGTGCCCCACGCGCAATGGTGCGCGCTGCATCCCACTCGCCCACCGGCGCGATGCGATCGAGACGCGCAAGCAGCGCGCGCAAATGCGGACGTCCACCACGCGCCGGTACGTAGGACAGCCCACCATGAGTCATCGTCATCAGGCCGACGGCGTGACCCTGTTCCGAAACGAGATAGGCCAGCGCGGCGGCGATGATTGTACTGTAGCGCGCTTTCGAAACGCCATGCTCCGGAAACGCCATCGACGCGCTCGTATCGAGCACGAGCATCACCGACAGATTGGTCGTCTCGCGAAACTGTCGCGTGTACAGGCGGTCGCTGCGCGCGAACAACTTCCAGTCGAGATACTTGAGATCATCGCCGACGCGATAGGGCCGATGCTGTCGGAAGTCGGTGCTGTAGCCATGGAATGGACTGCGATGTCCACCGGTACGCAGTCCTTCCACCACGAGCCGCGCGGCAAGTTCAAGATCGTCGATGGCGGCGACAACTTCGGGCGATAGCGCTGTCATCATCGGCGCTCGCTGACGCGTCTCACTTCAGGGCCTCACAACCTCGAGCAACTTCCCGATCACGTCGTCAGAGGTCACGCCATCGGCCTCAGCCTGAAAGTTCACAAGCAGACGATGACGAAGTACTGGAAGCGCGATACTCGTGATATCCTCGGGTGCGGGCACCATACGACCATCGAGCAGCGCCGCCGCTTTGGCGCCGAGCAGCAATGCCTGGCCGGCACGCGGACCAACGCCCCATCGTACCCATTCCCTCACGGATGCTGGTGCACTCGAATCGGCAGGACGCGTGGCGCGAATCAACCGCAGTGCGTAGTCGACCACGTTTGACGCAGCAGGAAGATCGCGCACCAGCTTTCGCACATCTTCGAGCTCAGCTCCAGTGGCGACGTGCGAGGCGCTGCGTTCGACGCCAGTCGTGGTTTCGGCGAGAATCCGACGTTCGTCGTTGGCATCGGGATAGGTGATGACAACGTTGAACATGAACCGATCGAGCTGCGCTTCAGGCAGTGGATATGTCCCCTCCTGTTCGATCGGATTTTCCGTCGCCAACACGAACAATGGCCGATCGAGGGCATGGCGGACACCGCCAACCGTGACCTGATACTCCTGCATCGCTTCAAGCAAGGCGGCCTGCGTGCGCGGCGGTGTACGATTGATTTCGTCGGCGAGGATGATGTTCGCAAACACCGGTCCAGGTATGAATCGCACATGCCGCTTACCGCCTATGGCGTCGTCCTCGATGACCTCGGTGCCGAGAATGTCCGACGGCATAAGGTCTGGAGTGAACTGAATGCGGCTGAACTTGAGATGGACGGCATCAGCGAGCGTTTTGATCAGCAGCGTCTTCGCCAAACCGGGCACGCCGCGCAACAGACAATGCCCGCCGGCAAGGAGGCACGTCAGAATCTCTCGTCGCACCTGCTGCTGGCCGATGATGACGCGCCCGACTTCATTGTCGAGCTTCTTCACCAGCGCGCCAGCAGTTTCAAAGGGGGACATGGCGCTGCTGGCGGAGGGCGACACGAGCGTGATAGTCACACTCGCGGATGGTAGTGCAC
>JAYUWD010000323.1:0-4303 GCA_043753735.1 Gemmatimonadaceae bacterium | reverse complement strand
GGTCAACATCCGCCGGAGAGCGAAGCAAGTACAATCGACTCGCGCTTGCTCCGTTTGTCGTTCTGAACGACTGGAAGGCGGTTGATTCCGCAGCGCGCGCGATGCTCAAGCGATCGCCGCGCGACTCAGCGATCATGCCGGCGCGTGCCCTCGCGGCCTACCGAATGATGAAACGTCCGGTGACGGAGCAGCCCGCTGTCATGGCGATGTTCGACAGTGCGCTCGTGGCAATGCCACGCGGCGATTCAGCGCGGTACGACAGCTTCGACGATGTATTGAGCAAAGCCGATGATGAGTGGCGCTACGGTTTCTTGCCGACTGAACGTATCCAACTGGATGCACGTGGATGGGCGGTGCTCGATCCGCTCTGGAGTACTGCGGTCAATGAACTGCGTCTCGAACGGCGTGCGCGCGTTGCGGAAGCGGACTATCGATACGCCGATATCGCGCTGCCCGGTCAATCAGGCAACGAGACCGCACCGGGGCGCACGCTGATGCGTCGCGGTGTGCCCGAGGTTCGATGGAGAGCGCTACGTCCGACCGAAGGAGGTCGCGACATCGTACGGGGATGGCCTGGCATCGTACACACCATGATGCTGGACTACTCGCCCAGCTCGTGGCAGATATTCCATCACCCCTCACGGTTCTCGGTCAATCGTTTGTCACAGTCGGCCGTGGTGAACACCAAAGGGTTATGTGCGGGTGACATCCAGCTGAACAGTGCGATCACGATCGTGCAGTGCGCTGAAGAGCGACGCAGCGAATTTGGCGGCGTGCCATTTTATGGACAAACCGATACGATCGACGTGACAACGGCGCTCTTCCGCACGCTGTCTGGTGTGCAGTCGCGCGATTCAATCGACCTGTATATCGGCGCTCATGTCCCGCTGCGCAGCTTCAAATTTCGCGAGGCGAACGAGTCGACGTCGCAAGATCGCATCACACTCTCTGCATGGCTGGCAACGCCGCAAGGAAACATTGTGTACAGCTCGCCTGACGTACGGCGTATTCCCAGCTATACGGAGCGCGCATGGACGGCGCAGTGGACGACGCGCGCCAAAAGTGGCCCAATGATGCATCGGGTCGAGGCAATCGAACCGACAAAGCCGCGCGGCGCGCGTGGAGTCGCGTATCGTACCGCGGAGGAGCTGGTGGAATTTCAGATGCGCGGCTTTGGCGTGAGCGATCTACTCGTCGCCGCATCAGCGACGCCGAGGGCCACGACCGTGCGTCGCTGGTCCGATCTCGCACTCACGCCAAACGGTGCCGTGATTGCACCGCGGGTGAATTTCGTGCTGGCGTGGGAAGTGTACGACCTCCAGCCCGCACCAGATGGCCGAGTGCGATGGAGTGTGGAAATTCGGCGCGAGCGCGGCGCGTCAGCAAAGCGTGATGATATGCGGGATGTGCTAGTGAACTCCAGGACGACCGGCGCACGTGTGCTGGCCAATGAGTCCGATGCGCCGGCGGTGGCGTACACCCGAGATGAAGCTGCTGCGCTTGTTGTGGTCGACCGTCTCACGTTCAACCTCGGCGACCAACCTCCGGGTCGGCATGTAGTTCAAGTCAGGATCAAGGATCTCGTGAGCGGCCGAGTAGCGACACGCGGTGTCTCAGTGCGCATTCTGCCGCCCGATGCACAACGACGGGTGGCACCAACGCCTGGTGGCGCGCGGCCGTAGCTGTGCGCGCACGTCGACGAGATCAGCTCTTTCAAGATTGAATAGTTTGAATTCGTCGACGCGGACCATGCTGCACTACATCGAGTAAAGCCGACGGGCCACGAGGCCGACTATCGTTGCACCCGCCACAACCAACCAGATCGTCGATGGCTCAGGCACCACCTGGCTCGAGAACGTGGCGCTGAATGACAAGTCCGGAGCACCCTGCACTGCGGTCAACGTACCACCAACGCCAAGCGCGCTGAAGTCACCTTCGTTGATCGCACCAAAAAGCGCACCGCCTGCGTACTCGTCGACCGCAGTACCGCCAGCGAAGGTCGTGCTGAAGTCCGGAATCGAAAGAAACGGTTGACTCGCACTGAGCACGAACGCGTACTGCTTGGTCGCGCCGAGCAACAGGTTCGGCGTCGAAAACAGATAGCTGTCGAAGCCAAAGATATTGCCGCTACCCGCAAATTCATCGCTGCGGTAACGCTGCTGGGCAAGATCAAGCGCGCCGATGTTTCCGTCAAATTCATAGATGTACGCGCGGAATCGCGTGTCAGCACCGCCGAAACTTTCCGTCAAATACAGCGTGAACTGCTGCAGATACGGGAACCCGGACGGCGTCACGAACGACTGTGCGAGCGTTGTGAAAGCCGAGCCATCGCTTGACCGACCGATGCCGTTGATTGTGGTGCCAACGCTGGTCTGTTGCGTGTTGTAAGACTGCGCGCTGGCGATTGCCGGCGCGACGATGAGCGACGCCGCGAACGCGGCAGCAACGAGCGTGCGTTTCATGGATCTTGGATGCGATTGAATCGTGGAAAAATTCACGGTGTGACCGTGACGACATACGTCGCGGCCACACTTGCGGCGCCGTCCTTGTCAGTCACGGTGTACCGAACGGTGTATTGGCCGGGCGTCGTCCACACTTTGCCGCGCGTGAGTGGCGTTTGAGTCGTCGTGTTCACAGCGAAGGTTGTACCGTCGCCCCAATCGATGGACAGTTTCCACGCTGCGTCCTTCCCTGGATCAGTGAAGCGAAAGATACCGGCCCACGTCGCACCAGCTTTGACCGTGCTGCCGTATCCCGCCGCCGGCGCGATGGTTGTCACCGGTGTGACGTTGCTGATCGGTATGACGCGGGTCGCCGTGCGCGGCCATCCGAATTTGTCTGTAACTGTGAGTGCGACGGTGTACGAGCCATTGTCAAGATACGTCTTGCTTGGCATGCCACCGATGGCGGCTGTACCATCGCCAAACGTCCAGGCAAATGACAACACCTCGTTAAAGCCAACGATGGCTTGATCCGGATCGGTGGAAGCGGTCCCATCGAATTTGAGCAGCTGCCCTTCGTTGCCCGTGGTCGCGCCGCCGAGCACCGCGACAGGCGGACGATCACCGGCTTCGAGTGCATTCTGGAACGCAGTCGGCAGCAGTGCGAGGAAGTTGAGTCCTGTCACTGCTTCGACCTGGTCGACGGTCCGATAGTACTTGCTTGGCGGGTCGTTCCTGATGCCCGAGACGTTGGGCATCATGACCGCGAGCACACTCACGCTATCGATGTTTGCCCACGCCTGCAGGTTGCTCACGTCATACGGTGTACCGTCAGCGCGACGCTTGACGATCAGTGCCACTTTCCACGTCGAATCAGGGATGGCAATCTTCCCCTCGTTCTTGATGTACGTGAGCGCCATCCCGGCGTTGTACTGCGGGCCTGTCATGATGTACACGGCCTTGCCGCTGGTGCGTGCAGAATCAGAAAGGGCATTTTCGAACTGGGCCCACACACCCTGATTCAGGTCGGCCTGTTGGGGCACGATGTTGGTGAGGTAAAACGTGCGCGCGTTGTCGCCGTTTGCGATCGTACGATCGGCGGAACGCGTCATGTGACCGCGATCATATCCGCCACTCGTGTAGTCCGACGTAAAGATCTGCTTGTTTGACGGCAACAGCGGATCTGCCGTGAAGCAGTTGCATCGATCGGTGCCGGTCTGACTTTGACGCGCATCGAGCTCGTAGCCAACCCAATTGGGCGTGCCGCGCGATTGATTGTACGACAGCGTGTATTGCGCGCGCTTGATGAGGAAATCGTCGGGGTTGGACTGACCCGCGGCTGTTGGAGAACCGATTGCAGCGTTATCACCGTACGTGGTTGTCGAATCCGCGAGAGTCTCGACCTCGATGGTGATTGGTGCGGTCGTGAAGGTGTACGTCGGACCGCCGCTCACCGGGGTTGCAGTGATCATGATGCGAGGCTTGGTGACAGAGCCCGATACGCCAGTCACGATCGCCGTGTTTTTCACCATTTGTACCGTCGCAATTGTTGGATCGAGCGACTGGAAGGTGAATGTGGCGGGGATGATCGTGCCGCCACTGGCGATGCGCGCCGTCGCAAAGAGCTGCGTCTGATAGCCCGCGGGATAACTCGCACTTGACGAGCTGACGTCAATCCAGTTGATGGTCGGGCTCGTAACCGTTATGCCACCTGTACCTGTGTAGTCGGTGCCGTTGTACGTGGCGACCGCTGTGATGGTCGCGCTTCCCGCTCCCGCGCCGGTCACAGTGATCGATGGACCGGTCGTGGCCGAGAGCGTGACGATGCCCTCAGGCGCGACACTCCATGCCACACTGGTCGG
>JAYUWD010000322.1:0-4307 GCA_043753735.1 Gemmatimonadaceae bacterium | reverse complement strand
TGGGCAACTTCGTCGAACCAACCGGCGTCGATCATTGTGTGCACTCGAGCATGAATGCGTTCGGCCAGCATTGGTCCGGGATCGACGACAAGATAGTGGGCCGCGCGAAGCCCCGTTGCCCCCGGCGGGCCAAGAGTGTCTGCCGCGCCGCTTTCGAAGCCCTGATGGGTGTCGCTGAGGCGCACACCGGCCAGCAGTGCGGTTTCAATTGCGCGCTGGTGCTGCGTCCGCCCCAGATGCGCCCGTGCGGGGTCAAGCCGTTTACACCAGCGTTCGACTTCAACGGAATCGAGCGTCGCAAACCACTGTTCCAACGCACGGCGACGTGTTGACTCGAGCAACGGCATTGCGTCAAGCGGCGCAGCCAACGCGCGGATGTAGAAGCCCGTGCCCCCGACAACAAGCGGCTGGGTCTGCGCTGCGCCTGCCTCCGCCATCCAACGTTCAGCGTCGTGGGCCCACGCATGCGCGGAATATCGTTCAGTCGGTGCGACGAAGTCGAGTCCGTAGTGCGGCACCTTGACGCGGTCCTCATGCGAGGGTTTCGCCGTGCCAATGTCGAAGCCGGCGTAGACTTGTCGGGAATCGGCGCTGACGATCGCGAGGCCACGCGCTTGGGCGAGCTGCATCGCAATCGTTGATTTCCCCGCCGCCGTCGGCCCGATGACAACGCACAACGGCGCGCGCGAATTCACGGGTGAGACGCGACAAATGGCATCGCATTGCGTGTCACTTGCGACCGAAGCGCCGATCAAGCTCATCCCAGGAAAGACGCACGATCGTTGATCGACCGTGGACATCGTGCGCCGGTAATTTTGTTTCCGCGAGGGCGATGAACAGCGCGCGCATTTCGCCCGGCGAGAGCGCGTCACCGGCCTTGATCGCGGCCTTACAGGCAAAGGTTGCAGCGAGTCGTTCGTGACGCTTTGCATCACCGGGCGAGCGATCGCCAGTGAGCGCGGCCAGTGTTTCGCGGAGACAACGTTCCGCGTCGAATCGCGGATGCGGCATCGGGACCGCGTTCACCAGCAATGTGTGCCCGCCAAAACCTTCGATTTCGAAGCCCAAAGCCGTGAAGGACGCGTGGTTCGCTTCAAACGCGTCCGCTTCGGCCGGACCAAGATGCAGCGTGAGCGGAAAGAGCAAGCGCTGCGCCGGTGCTTCGCCGCGATCGAGCACACCCATGAACTGCTCGTACAGCACACGTTCATGCGCGGAATGCTGGTCGATGAGTACGACGCCTTCGTCGCGTTCAAAGAGCAGATACGTGCGCTTGAGCTGCAGCAGCGGCGGGACGACGATCGGCGCTTCATCGGCGTCCTGCTGCGCGGCGACATGGGCCGCTTCCCACGGCGCCGTCGACGCGGATGACGGCGCAACATTTGACGCAACGCCGATCGCGCTCGCCGATGTGCCAAGCTCTCCGGAAGCAAAAAGTCCATCCCGCGCAGGCGAAATTCGCAACGCAGACGGATCGAGCGAGTGATCGTTATTGCGCCAATCCGGAACAGTGCCGGGGGTAAAGGTTCGCCAACCGATACCGGCGCTTGCATCAAAAACGCCAAGGGCCCGTCGGACCGCCTGCTCTACCGCGCGCTCGATGGGCCAGCGATCACGAAGCCGAACTTCCGATTTCGCGGGATGTACGTTCACGTCCACGCTGTCGGCGGGTATGCGCAGCTGCAACACGAGCGACGGACGAAGGCCAGAGGGCAACGTCGAGCGATACGCGGCTTCAGCGGCGCGCACCAAGCCGTGATCACGCACCACGCGTCCGTTGATGATCAGCAGAATGCGTCTCGTCCCGTTGCCGACATCGGCCGGGCGTTCGGCGAGCCCCGTCACGTGGACCGGTCCCTGCACATCGTCGACAGTGACAAACCGCTCGATGTCGCGATGTCCCCACAAGGCGCCAAGTCGCGTGCGCAGACTGTCGGCTGCGGGAAGGTCCAGCATCAGCTTGCCGTCATGTCGCACCGTAAAATGCACGTCTCGGCGCAGCGCACCGATCTGCTGCATCGTCTCCGAAATTCCGCGCCATTCCGAACGCGCGCTGCGCAGGAATTTCAGTCGCGCCGGCGTGTTGTAGAAAAGCCGATGCACGGTGACTGTCGTACCGCGTCGCCGCGCCACGGCGCTGGTGCTAATCACGGCGCCAGCAGCGGCGCGTACGAATGTCCCGACGCCGTCTTCCGATGCCGTCTCGATATCGAGCTCGGAGACCGATGCAATTGCCGGCAGCGCTTCGCCACGAAATCCGAAGCTTCGTACCCCGACCAACTGTTCGGCGGTGGTGATTTTCGAGGTTGCGTGACGTTCGAGCGACAGGACGGCATCGCTTGCATCCATACCCGACCCGTCGTCGGCGATACGAATCAGCGCGATTCCGCCCTGCTCAACCGAGATGTCAACCGTTGTCGCGCCTGCGTCGAGTGCATTTTCGACCAACTCCTTCACCACGGACGCAGGGCGCTCGACCACCTCGCCCGCGGCGATCTGGTCGGCGACAGCGCTGGTCAGAATCGCGATGCGTCCCATTCCGAACGCTATCGACTCGGTGTGTCGTCGAGCAATGCGACCACGCGATTTTGCGGCAACCACCCCAGTCGACCGTCGGCATGACGCACGCGCTCCCAACCGTCACGCGCGTCGACAATCCGAACGACGTCGCCGGTGGCAACTCCGCCCAACGCATCGGCATCGGTGCCGGGTGCCACATGCATGGTCTCGGGACGCAGCACTACCGCCATGCCGGCAGGACTCAGGATTTCGCGTCCCCACCATGCTGCGCCACCTGCCCCGAGCCCCAAAAACAGGAACGCGAAGGCCGCATCGCGGAGCGGCTTGTGAGGCGTAGCGGGTTGGATTGGCGCGCGACTGAGGTGCAACGCAAACAACGACCAGCCGAGCAGCCAAGCGGCCACGGCGACGGCAAAGAGCATCGGCACAGGTACCATCGGTACGTCAGCAAGACCGCCCCGTGCACCGGCCGGCAAAAGCCCCAGGCGCTCCTGCAACGAAGCATCAAGGGGATCGAGTCGCGCCGCCCGCTGCCATCCGATGACAGCGTGGACCGTGTCGCCGGCGGCCCAGGCAGCGGTGCCCCAGTTCGCAAGCGCGTCAGCATCATCGGCGTTGCGACGCGCAACATCGCCGAACAGTTCCGAGGCCTGCGTGAACATGCGCTGCCGATAAAAATCGGTTGCGCGGGCGAAGGCTTCCGCAGCCGATGACCGCGCAGTGGCCGGAGAGACTTCTTCCACACGCCCGACGGTGATGCCGATCTCCGCACCACCCTTTGACGTTTGCGCAGCGAGCGGTTGCACTCTTGCACCAAACGCGAACAGCACCACCAGCCCGATGTGCATCGCCAGGCGATCGGGTGGTAGTGTACCTCCGGACTTTACCGCTTCGGCGTCGACAGCGGCGTAGAGCGCCGTACCGATCTGACTCCAGCTGGGCGACAAAGATGTACCTGCTGACGATGCCATCGTTGTCGACGGCGGAACCGCTCCAAACTCCGACAAGTCCTGAGCAGACACGTCAGCATTCGCCGAGAACGTGATGGCGTCGAGATCATCGAGAAAGCGAACGACACGTTCCGTTGTGTCGCGGGTGACGCCTCGACGTCGCAACACACGGCGAATCTGCCGTTGCGCAACGAACTCGTTCGGCGCAACTCGCAGCCGCTCGGCGAGCGCCGTGTGCATCACGCGTCGGAGCGAACGGACGTCATTCGATTCTCCTGCACCACGCGTGAACAGTTGCGTCAGCCTTTGCCGCACGTCGAGAGGTCTTCTGGCTCGCAGCGCACGACGGGAGACAACCGCTCGACGCACACCGAGTAGAACTGCCGGAAGTGGTGCGAAGAGACACAGAAGCAACGCGGGGAGCGGCAGCGCTCCCGTGTCCGATAGCAACGTTCGCAACGCAGTCGCGCTCGCGCCAGAATTCCGCAGCGGCAGCAGCGACGTGCTTTCGCCCTCCTCGGAAGTCACCAGCACACCAGGGCGCACGTCCAGCGTGAATGTGGAGGCCTCCGCGTCGGCGAAGCGCGCAAGATACGGGTTGAAGTAGCTGTAGTGCATCACCGGAATCTCGACCCGCCCCTCGCGCGATGGTGTGAGAATCCAATCAAACTCCTTCGCGCCGCGAACCAGTGGTCCGGATGTGTCGACACGCACGCGTTCAGAAGCGGGGACGGCGCTGGCCCACGCGATCTCGAGCTGCGGACGCGGCAACAATTTGACATTCCCGATGCCCTGAATACGCAGCGTGAACACGAGTGGGTCGCCAACGCGCGCAGC
>JAYUWD010000321.1:0-4314 GCA_043753735.1 Gemmatimonadaceae bacterium | reverse complement strand
TGTTTGCATATCGCATCGCTGCCCTTACGCCCATCACGTTCACTTTCACCTGCAACGATTACGGCTTCGATCTTGTCTCGCCCGATCGCGCGCCGCTTGAGGAAGCGCTCGAATCGGGGTTGTTGAGCACGGTGCATCTGCTGCACGACATTCTGCACAGTCTCAACGCCGCTGAACTCGCGCGCCGCCAGTTTCGCGAAATTGCGCGCGTGGCGGGTCTCGTCTTCGGGGGATATCCGGGGCAGGCGAAATCACTCAAACAGGTCCAGGCGTCAAGTGGACTGCTCTACGACGTGTTCACCAAGTATGATCCCGACAACCTGCTCTTGCACCAGGCACAGCGCGAAGTGCTGGAGCGTCAGCTCGAAGCCAGCCGCATGGGTCGGGTACTCGACCGTCTTTCAACTGCAACCGTCCGCGTCATCGATGTCGACCGCCCCACACCACTCGCATTCCCACTGCTCGTTGATTTCTCCCGCGGCAAACTCACATCAGAAAAGCTGGTTGATCGCGTGCGTCGGATGACTGTATCTGCGGAGAAGGGCTCGTCGGCTGGGGCAACATTTCTGTTTTGTGGCGATCGCGCCAACAGCGGTCGCCGCCCAGTGGGCAAGCGTTGACGGATCTGGAAATCAAAGTCTGCGGTGAACGGGTGTTGTTGTTGCCTGAGCGCGCGCTCTTTCTTCCCGAGCACGACACTGTACTTGTTGCTGATTTGCACTGGGGAAAAGCGGCCGCATTTCGCGCCGCGCGTGTTCCGATCCCCACGGGCACCACCGCATCAGACCTCGCTCGCCTTTCGCGCGTGCTGCACTCCACCGGCGCGAAGCAGATTGTCATTCTGGGCGACTTGCTGCACGCAAAGGCTGGTCGTCAGCAAGGCACACTCGATACGATTGCCGCATGGCGCGTACAGCATGCGGACGTTCAGATGCGACTCGTGCGCGGCAATCACGACACGCATGCCGGCGATCCACCGTCGTCGCTCGACATCGACTGCGTCGATGCACCGTGGACGCTTGGAGCATTCGTCTGCGCGCATCACCCCGAGCCGCACGCGGCCGGTTACGTGCTCTCAGGACACCTGCATCCGCACGTTACACTCGGTCGACGCGGTGAGGGCCGGGTAAAGCTGCCGTGCTTCGTGTTCGGAGAACATGTTGGCATACTCCCCGCATTCACGGAGTTTTCAGGGAGTGGCGCGTATCGCGCGGTACCCGACGATCAGTTGTTCGCCATCGTGGAGCGTCAAGTCATCGCGGTGCAGTAGGGAGCTCTTTGCCAGCGTTGGAATAGTGGGCCGCTCACTGAAACTCGCCCCCACGTGAGCCGCCGAACCGCGGGTTGACGATCGTGTTAAAGATCGAACCGAACGTGTAGCTCACACCCATGTTGCCGAAGTAGCGAAAGTTGGTCGCCAACGCCTGCTGCCGCGCAATGATCTGATTGTCGTCAAGTTTGCCACGGCGCAAATACAGCTGATCCTTCACACGCGAGGCGTTCCCGCCGATGTTGATCGAAAGGCCCTTGGCGATGCGCAGTCCCACATTGCCGCCGACACCCACGTTGTAGAAGGCGAGGTCGTGCAGATACTGCGACCCGAACAGATTGACATTCACGTTGCCCCACGGCTGCCGGGAGCTCCACGCCACGCTGCCTGTCTGCAGGGGACGCTGCTCGCTCATGAGATCATACAGGGTGCGCTCTTTGTACTGAAAGGCTGCCATGCCAAGCTGGTACTGTGCGGTGAGTTGGCGCCGAGTGAAATCCTTGTAGGGAAAGACGTTGTACTCGACCGCACCGGTAACGCGGGCATTGAGTCGCTGATTGAAATAGTCCGAATATTGCGCCGACAACGTTGCACCGGCTGACACGTGATCGCTGATGCTCTTCACCAGCAGCACATTGCCGCCGTAGTTCCGTTGCAGGTTCACAAAGGTTTCGCCGCCGCCAAGATCAAACTGGCTCTGATCGTATCCGAAATTGGCGTTGATATTGATCTTCCAATCGGCCGTGACGCGATTGGCGGAGGTATTGAAGAACGTGTTCAGGAATCTCGACTGTTTTTCGCCGTTCGCGTATCCGTTGACCGAGACACGATAGACCCAGAAATTCCAGCGGTCCTTGGTGTTCTTGGGTGACGCCTGCGTGCCGGGCGCCACAGCGTAGATCAATGAGATTTTGCTCGCGAGCGGCGATTTGGCCGCGTACGGCGCCAGCATCAAGCTGAAAGTGCGGGCGAGGCTGCGTCGCACCACGTCGTCCGCGTCGTTGGGCTGAGTGAACATCACCGTCGTGTCGGCACGTCCCCGATACTTCTCGCCACCGAGCGCCGCCACAGTGTACTCGGTGCCACCCGACCCTGTGCGAAGCGAGGTGACCAGCAACAGTACGTCAGCGAACAGTCGGTCGCGCACCCAGTTAACCCACCGCAACTGATCGCGGAGAAAGTCGTAGTCGCAGCGTGCCGATTGACAGTCGAGATACACCTTGATGGCGAGCGACTGACTTGTGTCAGTCACCGCGGGGGTCGTCGGTGGTGTCGGCGCACCCTGCGCGGCGAGAGGGAGCGGGCTGACCAGGATGGCCGACAGGACAGCTGATGCAATCACAAGGCGTGACGCACGAACGGTCATTCGCAATACGGGCATGGCAAGCGGGGCGGGGGGGCGATCAGGAGCGGCAGGGATACATCAATGACAACGCATGAGCACATACCGTTGCCCGATCTCCGCGATACGTGACCGCAACCACAATGTTCCAATCCCGTCGCGGCGTAACCAATTCCTAATGCAGCATCCGGGGCTACTGCGCCTCGCATTGCATTCACGGTGGGGTTAACGTCGTCGCCTCCCAGCATGCCCGTACGACGACTCCAATGCCGACATCGATGCGCCGAGCTTTCCGCAACGTCATCACCGCGATTGCACTCGCGGTGAGTCCTTCGCTGGTTCTCCTGCAGGCGCAGCCGTCGCAAGTACCGGTCGCGACGGAGTTCGACAAACTCCACTTTCGATCGATCGGCCCCGCCACGATGTCGGGTCGCATCTCGGATGTCGCGGTCTACGAAGCCAATCCGGCCATCTGGTACGTTGCGGCGGCGCATGGTGGGGTGTGGAAAACGACCAGCAACGGATCGATGTTCACGCCGCTCTTCCAGAACGAAGGATTGATGGCGATCGGCGATGTCGCTGTCTCGCAAACGAATCCCGATCTGGTCTGGGTGGGCACCGGCGAATCCAACAATCGTCAGAGCACATCGTGGGGGAGCGGCGTGTACAAGAGCACCGATGGTGGCAAGACGTTCGCGTTGATGGGATTGCCGATGTCCAAGCACATCAATCGCATTTTGATTCATCCAACCAATAACGACGTGGTGCTCGTCGCCGCGACTGGCCCACTGTTCGGCGCTGGCGGCGAACGCGGCATCTATCGCACCACAAACGGTGGCAAAGCGTGGACACGCGTGCTGTCGGTCGACGACGAAACCGGCGCCAACGATCTGGTCATGTCGTTCACCGATCCAAATGTGATGTTTGCGTCGATGTATCAACGTCGCCGCACCACCTGCTGCATGAATGGCGGAGGACCGGGCAGTGCGTTGTACAAGAGCACTGACGCCGGCGTTACGTGGACCAAAGTCACGGGTGCTGGCTTCCCCACTGGTTCGCTTGGTCGCATCGCGGTGGACGTGTTTCGTGGCGATCCGAATATTGTGTATGCGACTGTCGAGGGGCCGACCGGCGCACCAGGACGTGGCGCCGCACCGGCGGATGAATCGGCCGGAGCGTCCGCGGCGGGCGCCAGCGGTAGTGGCGGGCGCGGGGCCGCTGCACCGCAGGCGGGCGGCATCACTGGCGTCTATCGCTCCGACGACGGCGGTACGACGTGGAAGCGGCAGAGCGGTACCAACGCTCGTCCGATGTATTTCAGTCAGCTGCGCATCGATCCGCTCAACGCCGACCGGATTTACATGGGCGGCGTTGGATTACACCTCTCGCTCGACGCCGGCAAAACGTTTGAACCCGATGCCGCGCTTGTGACACACGACGACGTGCATGCAATCTGGATCAATCCGAAAAACACGGATCACATGATCATCGGCAACGACGGTGGTCTCGCGACGTCGTACGATTTTGCGCACACGTGGCAGTTTATACCCAATCTTCCGGTCGGCCTGTTCTACCATGTGAGCTACGACATGGCCACGCCGTACAAGGTCTGTGGCGGCATGCAGGACAACTACGATTGGTGCGGACCGAGTGCGTCGCGCATGAATCGCGGCATCTTCAATCACGATTGGTACCAGATTCA
>JAYUWD010000320.1:0-12976 GCA_043753735.1 Gemmatimonadaceae bacterium | reverse complement strand
GCGTTGGTTGGGCCGCGCGATGGCGTGGTCGTCGTCGCAGCTGATTCGTCAATTTTGTAGAGCCGATCCGCGCGCGCGTGCGAGATAGTGCTATGCCGTCCGCTGCGCCAAGCGACCTCGATGGCGACATCGCTCTCTCGCGATGCGGCAAAGGTCAGCTCCGCATCACTTCCCGAAAGGTAGTAACCACCGGACGTCATCTCGCGGGACTGTGTTGGCAACGCGGCACTCTGCACCGTTACCACGGCGCCGACGCCTTGCGTGTTGGCGCCGCTGCCGCGCAGCCGCACAGCGACCCGTGGAGCGTTCGACGCATTGCGATACACGACCGATGGTGCGTTCAATCGTGTCACGACGACATCGAGTGCACCGTCGCCATCAAGATCGGCGAGTGCCATCCCTTGCGACACGGCACTGTCGACCCCAAAACCCCACCTCTGACTCACGTCCGCGAACGCGAGATCGCCACCATTCCGGAACGCAACACTCTTGGTCATCAGGCGCGGAAACTCCGCCGACTCGCGATTCCACGGCACGCGTGGGAAGCTGTTGCGAATACGGTCATACGGATCGGCTTCGCGCACGTCGTAGCGATGACCATTCACGGCGAGCAGATCTTCGTAGCCATCGAGATCAACATCGAGAAACGCGGAGCCCCATGTCCAATCCGTCGCGGCGACTCCAGCGAAATCACCGATCTGTGCCCACGTCCCATCGCCGCGTGAGAGGTGCAGCATGTTGCGCATCCACTGCGTGCGCTCGAGCGAGAGGCCCACGGGTTTCTGCAACGGTGTGTGGGTCGGGATATCGCGTTGACGTGCAGCGAGCGTCGGCGCGAGCATGTCGGTCGTGAAGATGTCGACGTGTCCGTCGCGATTGATGTCGGCGAAGTCGACGGACATGCAAGTGTTGCTGGTGACGCGCAACGCCATCTGCGGCGCGAGTTGAAAGTTCCCTTTGCCGTCGTTCAGCCAGAACTGGTCGGGATCCTCAAGATCATTGCAGACATACAGATCGGGCGCACCATCGCCGTTCACATCGTAGAACCGGGCTGCGAGTGTGAAGTAATCCGGATCGACCGTGAGTGGCTTGCCATTTTCATCACGAAAGCGCGGACCAAGCACCGGCGCTCGCGTGAAGTGTCCCTTGCCGTCATTCAAAAAAAAGAGATCCGGTTCCCCACGCTGTGAGCGCATGAAGCCACCAAGATCGGGTCGTGGTTCCACTCGATATTCCTTTTTCCATTCGTCGACAACAACGACCGAGTCACCGATTTTCTTGAGCACTTGATCGAACGCGCGTTGCTGCGGCGGATACACATCGAGCGCATTTCTGGTTTTATATGTTGCGACGTACAGATCAAGCGTGCCATTGCCGTCAACGTCGGCCAGCGTCATGGTCGTCGCCATGTAGCCGCCGGTCAACCCGCTGGCGACTGTGCCATCGGTGAAGTGCCCGCTGCCATCATTGAGATACAGTTTGACGGGACCACCGAGTGTGCCGACGATGAGATCGAGATCGCGATCTCCGTCGACATCCGCGAGCACGACACCCGTCGTCGAAAGGCCGGTGAAATCGAGTCCACTTGCTTTCGTGACATCGGTGAAGTGAAAGCCACCATCGTTGCGATAGAGTGCCGCCGGCTTCTCTTCAGACGCAAGCACGATATCGGGCTGTCCATCACCATCGACGTCGCCGAGCGCGACGCCGGCGCCATCAAGCAATCCGCGATTGGCCAGTCCACGCTCGTCGTCGATGTCATTCTGATGCGTGAGCCCGGTCGCCGATGCATTCAACAACTCGAAACCGGCGTGCCCTTTGCGCGGCACGTCGAGCGCGCGCCAACGATACCCTGCCTCCTGGTGCCAGGCCTGGTCGATTGACGTGTTGTTGCACGAGACGAGGGCGCCGCACGCAATCACGCCGCCAAGCACAACAACGATCCAACTGTCAAGGCACAGCGTCATGGACGTACAGCCACCATCGCGACGTCTCACGAGCGACGACGGGTCTTGAGCGACATCATCACTTTGCGTCCGATGCACTGGCCCTGGCTCAATCCGTCTACAACCGCCGGAAAGTAGTGAACGCCAGCGTAAACTCGCGACATTGCCACTTCTGTTCGCGCAGCAGTGAACGAGGCAAACGGGCGCGGCGGATGACCGATGTCAATCTGCGTCGAGTCGATGTATGAGATCGTATCGCCGAGCAATCCGACCAGCACTTCGACGGCAGCAGCGGATTGCACAGAGTGCCCTGATGGATATTCCGGGAACGGCGGCGTGGGAATCACAGTCTGAAATTTCGGATCGAAGACCCGTTGCACGTACGAAACGGGACGCACCACATTTGAACGAAACTTTTCGCGCCAGCATCCGATGAAAGCGTCGGCAATGGCGAGCGATGTCATTGCGTACAGTTCCACCGCGGCGTCCGCACTCAACTTGCGACGCGCGACCATCAGGTTGACGACACTGATCCAGTGAAAACCCGGCGTGCCGGTAGCTACGGGATTGTCCGCCCAGAAAAGTGCGATGCTCCGCTGCTCGGCGGTCATCGCCGACACGGTGTCGTAGAACTGCTTTCCCATCTTCCAGAAGGCCGACCCGGTAGTTTCTGAATATTCCGGCAGCCCGGGCGGCGCACATTCAGCGCCGTCGGCGATCACGAAGGTGCGCAGCCTGCCCCAGTACGGTTCAGTCGGTTTTGTCGGATTGAACGCCGGGAGCGTGGTCATCCCTTCGGGCTTGGGTCGATTGGTGAACGTCCCCTTCGCGGTCGCACGTTCGACGTCGTCGTGAATATTCGGATTGGCGAGCTGCACGAAATCCGATTGACCGGAAAGTGTCTGCGGAACGAATTGCGCGATGTTGACGGTGTTCGTCCACTCTTCACGCTTCACAGATGATGCCCACGGGCGTCCTCTCGTGGCGAAGAAGCTGTCTGTCGCAGCCCAGGCGAGAATTGATCCTGCGAGCGCCCGTCCATGGTCGAGAGCACGCGCGCGATCAGTCGCGCTCACGCCTGCCGCTACGCGAGCATTCACCTGGGCGAGCGCGAGCGAATCGATCGTGCGACGCGTTCCCGGCATGCCGTCGCGAAAGAGCGAGTCCATCACCACACGCGCAGCCTCGGCGGCGACGATGGGTCCATCGAGTGCCGCACCAGTGGGGGCGGACGGCAGCGCAGTAAGCCCGTTCAGCTGGCCGGCGAGCGAGCGAAGCGAGGTGCGCGAATCTGCCGCATAGCCCTCGTACAGAGCGACGGCACTGTACGCCGAGATGCGCGCGGCGATAGGCGGGCCGAGTCGTTCGGTGCGCACAAACGCAAGGGATGTGCGAAGCCATTGTGAAACGAGTTGCGGATCGCCGAGCGGGGGTTGAGGCGCGCATGCGGCGTGCAGCAGCGCCGCGATCGCGCACCCACCCACTGCCAACGCATGACGCACTTGTCTTACTGACCGCTTCAATCGCTCGCTCCTTTGGGTGTGATGTGACATTCTGCTGGGCAAAGGCAGCAGATGCGACGACACGTTGGAAAACCGATTTGGAACGTTATGATGAGTGTGCAAGTGCCGGTAGGCAAGATACCTTTGCCGCATGCGTTCCCTGGCTCCATTTACGCGATCCCGAATCCCGTTGCGTCGACTCCCGATAGCCGTCGTTGGCTTTCTGCTGATTCTGTTCGCGGCAGGCTGCCGCGGTGAATCCCGCAGCGCGGCCGCCGAAGTCTCGGACGTGGACGTTCGGCGCTTGCCGCCAACGCGGAAGGCGCTCGTACCAGACGTCATGGTGCAAGCGGCAGATCGCGGGCGGGTGATCGGCGGCGATACGAGTGTCGTACCGCTGTTCGTGATCAGCGACTTTGCATGTGCCGATTGTCGCGCATGGTTTGACGCCACGCTGCCGCTGCTTCGCACTGAATACATCAATGCCGGCAAGATCCGACTGACATGGGTGCACTACCCACTGCGCGCGCATCGCAACTCGGTCGCGGCGGCAAGTGCATCGCTTTGTGCCGGCGTGCAGGGCAAGTTCTGGGAGGCCAGTGAGCGCCTTTTTGACGCCCAGCAGAGCTGGGTGCCAGTGACCGATGCCGGCGCGCTACTCGACTCGATTGCGTCAGTCCCGGGCATCGACGCGTTTTCGTTTCGCGACTGCACCGCGAGCAAGCGGCTCTTTCGGCAGATTCGCGCTGATATTGATTGGGTGGATAAAAGCTCCGCCGGAGCACCGCTCACCGTGCTCGTCGGTACCCATCGTGTCTCTGACGGCGCCTCGATCAGTGCACTGCGCACCGCCATCGATTCAGCGCTAGCCCGGCCGTAGGCGTACAAAAGAAAGATTCACAGTGTTTCGTGCCGTAAAATGGTTGACCCATTGTCCTGAATGCCGCAACGTGGCGAGGCTGCACGAAACCGCATTCAGGATCCGTCCACTCAGCTCCTCTCGTCCGAGAACGCGCATGATCCCGCTCCGACCGTTATTGCTCCTCGCCGTCCCCGTCGTCGTTGGCACCACACTGGGTGTGACCCACGTCGAGGGGTGGCCGACCCGCACTTCGTCACTCGCGGCGGCACCGTCGGGGCTCGACTCGACCATGCGCGCGGCATATCGCTGGCGTAATATCGGCCCCGATCGCGGCGGGCGGTCCATTGCGGCGAGTGGCGCGAAGGGCCGACCAAAAGAGGCATACTTTGGCG
Source organism: Gemmatimonadaceae bacterium (assembly GCA_043753735.1). Taxonomy (GTDB): domain Bacteria; phylum Gemmatimonadota; class Gemmatimonadetes; order Gemmatimonadales; family Gemmatimonadaceae; genus Gemmatimonas. The sequence goes on along the minus strand of JAYUWD010000320.1, from coordinate 8,274 downwards.
CGGTTGGCGGTGGGCTTTGGAAGACGACGGATGGTGGTGAGAACTGGGCGCCTGTCACCGACGGTCAGATCAAGAGTGCATCGGTTGGTGCCGTTGCGGTGAGCGAAAGCAATCCGGACATCGTCTACATCGGCATGGGTGAAACCTGCATTCGCGGCAACATCATGCCCGGCGACGGCGTCTACCGCAGCACGAATGCCGGCAAGACGTGGATGCATGTCGGCTTCAAGGAGAGCGACGGCATCTCCAAGATCCGCATTCACCCGACCAATCCGGACATTGTGTTCGTTGCCTCGTTTGGCAAGTACAGTGTGCCGAGTGCAGAGCGTGGCGTGTTCAAGAGCATCGACGGCGGCAAGAGCTGGCGGAAGGTGCTGTATCGCGACGACAAGACCGGCGCGATCGATATCACGATCGACCGCAACAACCCGAACGTGATGTACGCGGCGCTGTGGGAGGCGTACCGCAAGGAATTCCAGATGTCGAGCGGTGGCGCTGGGAGCGGCTTGTTCAAGAGTACGGACGGCGGCGAGACGTGGACCGAGATCACGCGCAACAACGGGCTGCCCAGTGGCCTCGTGGGGCGCATTGGCGTTGCGGTGAGCTCGGCGAATTCCAATCGCGTGTATGCCGTGGTGGAGAACGACAATGGTGGTTTGTTCACGAGCGATGATGCCGGTGCAACGTGGACGCTGGCGAACGGCAGCCGCGACATCCGTCAGCGTGCGTTCTACTACACGCACGTGGTCGCCGACCACAAGAATGCCGATGTGGTGTATCTGCAGAATACGTCGATGTTCCGCTCGACCGATGGTGGAAAGACGCTGCAAAATGCCGGAAACGGGACGCACGGCGATCATCATGATCTGTGGATTGATATGGATGATCCCACGCACCTTGTGAACGCGAACGATGGTGGTGGTGCGGTCTCGTACAACACCGGTCGCGCGTGGAGCGCACAGGATATTCCAACGGAGCAGTTCTACCATGTGATCACGACGACACACGTGCCGTTTCATGTGTGTGGATCGCAGCAAGACAATTCGACGTTGTGCACGCCGTCCAACTGGAATGCCGGGGGCGGATTTGGCCGCGGCGGTGGCGGCAGCGCCGCCGGTGGTGCGCCGGCCGATCCGACATCGGGTGGCATGGCGGTGTCGTATCAGGTGGGCGGTGGCGAGCCCGGATACATCGCCGCCGATCCGTCTGATCCAGATCTCTTTTATGCCGGTACGAACAACGGCGGCTATCTCGACAAATTCAATCGTCGCACCGGATTGTCGCGCGAAGTGAATCCGTATCCGTGGTTCTACTCCGGCGAACCGTCGAAGGAAATCAAGGAGCGCTGGCAGTGGACGTATCCGATCATCTTTTCACCGATCGATCGCCGGACGTTGTACGTCGGATCGCAGCGGTTGTGGTCGACCAAGAACGGTGGCAAGACGTGGGCGAATCTGAGCGGTGATCTCACGCGTCATGCGCCGGAAACGCAGGAGAAGTCGGGCGGACCTATCACCGGCGATATGAATGGGCCAGAAGTGTACGGCGTGATTTTTTCGATCGGGCCGAGCAAGAAGGATATCAATGTTGTCTGGACCGGTTCGGACGATGGACTCGTGCATGTCACGAAGGACAACGGCAAGACGTGGGCGAATGTCACGCCGAAAGAAATGCCCGACTTTGGTCGAGTGAGCCAGATTGATGCGTCCGCGTTCAATGCTGGGGCTGCGTATATCTCGGTGCGCAAGCCGCTGCTCAACGATTTCTCGCCGTACATCTTCAAGACGACAGATTACGGCCGGACGTGGACCAAGATCGTGAACGGCATTCGGGCCGACGATTACATCCATGCCGTGCGTGAAGACCCAACGCGCAAGGGGCTGTTGTACGCCGCAGCGCAGCATGGTGCGTACATCTCATACGACGATGGTGCGAATTGGGAATCGTTGTCCTTCAATCTTCCTGATATTCCGATCGCCGACCTCGTTGTCGAAGCAAACGAGCTGGTGATCGCAACGCACGGTCGTGGCTTTTGGGTACTCGACAATATCGCACCGCTGCGGCAGGCGAATGCGGCAATCGCCGCGAAGGAGTTGCATCTCTTCACCCCCGCCGTTGCACTTCGCGGAGGTGGTGGCGCATCGATCAGCTATGCGCTCAAGACCCTACCCAAACGACTGTCGTTGCAGATCGTGGATTCGGCGGGTGGTATCATGCGCACCTTCGAGCCCGATACATCGCGCCCCGATTCTGCGGCCGCCAACCGCGCCGGTGGCGGGCGTCGTGGCGGTGGTCCGAGCACGATTTCCAAGTCGATTGGACTCAATCGACTCACGTGGGATATGCGCATCGCCAGTATCGAAAGCTTTCCTGGAATGATTCTCTGGGGCGCCGGAACGAATGGTCCTGTGGTGCCGCCGGGCAACTACACCGTGAAGCTGATGGCCGATGGCAACACGCTCTCGGCGCCGCTCGTGATCAAAAAGAATCCGCGGCTGACGGATGTGACTGACGCAGAGTTGCGCGCGCAGTACGCGTTTGGCAAGAAGGTGCGGGACAAGGCAACGGAAGCGAACATGGCCGTCATTCAAATCCGCCGCGTGAAGGCGCAGCTCGAAGATCGACTGAAGAAAGCGGCCGGCGACAGCGCGCTCAAGAGCAGCGGCGCGACACTCCAGACCAATGCATCGGCCGTAGAAGGAAACGTGTACCAGGTGCGCAATCAGAGCGGACAGGACCCGCTCAACTTTCCGATCAAGGTCAACAACCGCATCGCAAATCTGTTGTCGATGTCGGAGCGTGGCGATGGTGCACCGACCACGAACATGCCGGAGATTTTTGGTATCCTGACGAAGGAATTGAAGGGCTACACGGATCGCCTGGATATCGTCTGGAAGACCGATCTCGTTGCCGTGAACAAGGAACTCTCGCGCCTGAAACTTCCGCCCATCGATCGGTCGTGCGTCAAAGCCGAAGGATGCGTCGTCACGCCATGACTGCCCGTGAACAGTCTACGAAAGCACACTCCCTGAGGAATCAGCTGATGTCCCGCAAATTTTTGGTGCTCGCCGGTCTTTCGTTGACCGCGTGCACGTTGCAGCGATCACCGTCGACCGGAACCGTCAAGTCGACGACGATAGACGACCACATGGCGCACATGAGTGCGGTCGATATGACAGCGCCAGCGCGCGGCTCCGTGAGCAGCGCGGCGCAGGGCACGCGTGGCATTCCCGCCAGCAACAGCACAGCGGAAGCACGCATCAAAGCCAGCCCGCGTCACGCGGAGTGGGTGAAGATGGCGTGGACGCCGGGGAGCGCAGATTCGTTGATGGCATGGGTGGTGTATCCCGCAAGCCGCAACAGTCGCGCGAAAGCGCCGGTTGTTGTCGTGATCCACGAAATCTTTGGTCTGTCGATGTGGGTTCGTGGTGTCGCCGATCAGGTTGCGGCCGACGGATTCATCGCGATTGCACCCGATTTTCTCTCACGTGTTCGCGGTGGCCCGAGCAACGTCGAACTCACCGGCGATTCCGCGCGCAAGCTGATCGCAGGCGTCAGCAGTGCCGACAAGAACACCGTCATCAACGCTGCGGCCAACTACGGGATGATGCTTCCGTCGGCGCAGCAGAAGTATGCGGTGATCGGCTACTGCTGGGGTGGCACGGCATCGTTCGGCCACGCGATCAATGGTGGCGTGAAAGGCTTCTCGGCGGCCGTGCCGTTTTATGGCCCACCGTACATGACGCAGGGTACTCCGGCCACCGCGACAACGGCCGCGATCCCGAGCACCGTCAACGCCGATTCACTGGCCAAGATCAAGGTGCCGGTCATGCTGCTCAGCGGTTCGAAAGACGCCCGCATCGGAGCCGCGATGCCCGCGATCGATTCGATCATGAAGTCGAAAAAGAAGCAGTACTCGGGCACCAACTACGAAGGTGCCATCCACGGATTCTTGCGGGCGCAGGACGATCCAATCGCGCAGCCGCAGGGTCGCGCTGGTGGTCCGCCGCCAACGCCGCGCACGGCGGAAGACATGCGGTCGGAACAGTTAGCGAATCTCGCGGCAACCAAGGACGGCTGGGCGAAGACGGTTCGCTTTCTGAAGCAGAACATGGGTGTGAAGTAGGAGTTGCAGATGCTGGTGGACATGTGTAGACTTTCACACATGGCCACCAATCTTGCAATTGATGATCAGCTTCTTGAAGAGGCGCTTCGTGTGGGAGGGCACCGCACGAAGAAAGACACGGTCAATGAGGCGCTCGCCGAGTACATCCTGCATCGGAAGCAAGCGCAGGTGATCGGTCTGTTCGGGACCATGGACGCAGACCCTGAACATGAGCACAAGGCACAGCGCAAACGTCGGTGAACGTGCTTGTCGATACATCGGTGTGGTCGCTCGCATTGCGTCGCGCTTCGAGGATCGCCACACCGGTGGTCCATGAGCTTTCAGAACTCGTGCGCGAAGGACGGGTCGAGATGCTCGGCGCCATTCGCCAGGAACTGCTTTCCGACATCATTGATCCAGCCCAGTTCGAGCGCCTGAAAAGTCACCTCCGTGCATTCCCGGACATTGTGCACGAGACAAGCGACTTCGAGCTCGCGGCTGACTATTTCAACCAGTGCCGGGCCTTCGGTGTGCAAGGATCGAATACAGACTTTTTGATCTGCGCAGTGGCGAGTCGTCGGTCTCTCGCGATCTACACGACAGACGGCGATTTCACGGCGTTTCAGCGCGTACTGCCGCTGCATTTGCACGCGCCGCGTCAGACGAACGAGTCCTGAGTGGCGTAGCCTGAAACGACCCAGGCGCCCACAGCGCACCACTGGCGTACGCCGCGTACGCCGCGTACGCCAACAATTCCTGCGGCACTGGCGTTTGGTCAAGCACGGCCCCGCGTTCCATAAGCTGGACCGCACTGCTTCGGTTCGGCGTCGCTTCTGAAAGCTCGCCCCGCAAAAGCAGCGGGGCACTTTCATGACGCATGTTCGCCAGCCGGCGCACGCTCCAAAAACACTCCGTTCAGGAACGGCCCGGTGTAGAGCCGAGCGACTGTTTCCAGCCCCCCGGCTCCGTCTGACGCGCCGCTACATCCTCGGCGGAAACAGCTTGTCGAGTTCCGCCTTGATCGCGTCGAGTTCCTTGCGGAGCTCGGCATACCGCGTGAGCGCATCCTTGCCGACCCTCTGGTCGACGCGGGTCGTCATGCTCGCCAGATACGTGATGTGCGACTGCAGTCCCGGCTTGCTGTAGCGAATCCGCGGTGTGTTCAGCTTGTCCGAGATCGCTTTTACGCGCGCTGCGGTGTCAGCTGCAGCGCCCGTTGCATTTGTAAGACGCGTCTCCTGCGCGCGCACGCGCTGCACCTGTGCGCTGCCGTCGGCGACCAAGTCACGCATCTTCGCGTTGTGTTCGTACTGCGCGCGAAGGTCGGCCGCGGTTACTCCGTCCGCTGCGAGCCGCGGATCGATGAGCACGTTGAACGGAACCGTTTGCGTGATGCTACCAACGGTTAACCGTGCCTGGTACGTGCCCGGCGGTGCTCCGAGTCCGGTGGAGTGCTGTACACCCCACACGAAGCGATTCAAACCGACGTTCTTGGTCACGATGTTGAGCGGCGCGCCTGCTGCACCGCCCCGACCCGGTCGGCCTTCCAACATTGCATTCTCCGGATCATCCGGATCGCCTCCACCCCCGCGTCCGCCACGACCAGCGGGCGCAGGGGGCGCATCACTGCGATAGCTGTTCACCACAACGCCCTTCCCATCGAGAATCTCGATCTTCACCGTGTCACTCAGCGGCGCGGGCAGATAGTACTCGATCTGCGGGCCGAGGAACGCGGCCCCTGACTGCGTGCGATAGCCATCACGCGGCGTGTAGAGCGTGACCGCGCTGGCGACCGTCTTTGGCGTGAGCTGCTGGAGCACCGAGATATTGTCGAGACTCCACATCGCCCGCCCCTGCGTGGCCACGAGCAAGTCGTTGTTCTTCACCTTGATTTCGTTAATCGGCACTTTCGGCATGTTCAGTTCAAACGGCTGCCAGTGTCCACCGTTGTCGAATGAGATGTAGAGGCCAAATTCGGTGCCGGCATACAGCAGTCCCTGACGCACCGGATCTTCGCGTACCACACGCGTCGGATTGTCGATGGCGATACCGTTCTTGCCATCGGTGATGCGCGTCCAGCTCGCACCGTAGTCGTCGGTACGATAGAGGTACGGCGCGTAATCGCCGAGCAGGTATCGATACACGGCGTAGTAGGCGGATCCGTTGCGGTGTGGAGATGCCTCGATCCATGCAACCCGTCCACCCCATGGCAGATCTTTGGGCGTGATGTTCTTCCACGTCTTGCCATTGTCGCGCGTGATGTGAAACGGGCCGTCGTTTGCGCCCGTCCAGATGACACCCGGTTCATGCGTGGCTTCGGTGATTGCGTAGAGCGTGCTGTAGAACTCTTCGCCCGTTGCATCACGCGTGATCGGCGTACCGCTGGCGTCCTGACAGCATTTTGGAAACGCTGTGAGATCGGGAGAGATCTTGTCCCAGGTGACACCCTTGTCACGCGAACGGTGCAGATACTGCGAACCGTAGTAGATGACCGATGGGTCGTGAAGCGACGTGACCATCGGTGAGACGCGCTGAAAGCGATACATCAGCTCACCGCCGGCGTTGCCGTAGAGCGACTGCGCGCCCACCCAGTAGTTGCGCTCCTGACTCGTCTCGAGATTCATGATCGTAAACTGCCCTTTGCACGAACCGTAGACGATGTCCTTCTGCGTCGGATGGGGCAGGATCGGCCCCGTTTCACAGCCAGGACCTGTACGCATGCCTTCGGTCGTGAACGGATCGCTCAGACTGCTGAAGATGTACGTGGAGTTGTCCTGCTGCGCCGCATAAATGCGATACGGAAAGGAGTTGTCGGTCGCGATACCGTAAAACTCGGCGGTCGGCTGATTGCGCTGTGAGCTCCACGTCTTGCCGCCGTCGAATGACACGTTGGCACCGCCATCATTGGACTGAATGAGCGTGTTGCTGTTGTTCGGGTTGATCCAGATGTCGTGATTGTCGCCGTGCGGTGTGCGCATGGTGACCATGGTCTTGCCACCATCGGTGGACTTGAAGAACGACTCCGCGCCGGCGTATACAACGTCTGCGTTATTCGGGTCGGCGCCGAGTGTGGTGTAGTAGAAGGGACGCTGCAGCAGCGCGCCTTGGGAGTTGACGAGCGCCCACGTCGCACCGGCGTCGTCCGAGCGATAGAGCCCACCACCGGGCAGCGCTTCGATGAGTGCGAAAATGCGCTGCGGATTGGCGGCGGTGACGGCGAGATTGCCCTTGCCGATGAGATCCGGCGGCAGCCCGGTCATGTTCTTCGTCCACGTCTCGCCGCCGTCGGTGCTCTTGTAAAAACCACCTTCGCGCGAGCCAGAGATGATCGTCCACGGCTTGCGTTCGATGCGGGACATCCACGCAAAGAGCACGTTCGGATTGCCGGGCATGATTTCGACGTCCATCGCGCCGGTGCTGTCGCTTACGAAAAGCGTTTTTCTCCAGCTCTTGCCGCCGTCGGTGGTTTTGAAGATTCCGCGTTCGGCGCTTGGCTTGAAGATGTCGCCATAGGCCGCGACCCAGACGATGTCCGGGTTGCTCGGGTGGATGCGCACCGACGCGATTTGCCCTGCGTTGTACAGCCCGGAAAAGCTCCATGTCGCGCCGGCGTCGGTGCTTTTGTACATGCCGCGACCGGTCGAGACGTTGCTGCGCACGCCGTCGGAGCCGGTGCCGAGATAGACGATGTTGGGGTTGGTGAGCGCGACCGCGATGGAGCCGGAAGAGCCGAGGGGGACTTTACCGTCGGTGATCGGATTCCAGTGTTCACCGCCGTCGGTGGTTTTGAAGACACCGCCCGACGCAACGCCCATGTAGAACGTGCGCGGTTGCGACGGCACTCCCATGACCGTGGTGGCGCGTCCGCCGACGGAGTGGCCCACGAGACGGTACTTGAGGCCGCGGAAGAGTGTGGAGTCGACGGAGGCCATGTAGGGGGCGGGCGCGGGCTTGGGCGTCGGCTTGGCAACGCGAGAGGCCGCGGGCTTGGACGACGCGGGCCGTTGCGCGAGCAGCGGCGCGGCAGCAAATGGCGTTGCGATGCACGCCACGGCGAGCAGAGCGAGAGAGCGGTTGACCATGACTCAGAACCTGTTTTGGCGGCGGAGGGGTGCAGAGCGCGCAGAATCGCCCCATACAACGTAATATCTGGCGCCTACACTGTTGAT
>JAYUWD010000319.1:0-4314 GCA_043753735.1 Gemmatimonadaceae bacterium | reverse complement strand
GCTGCTGCTCACCAGGTGCATCGGCGCGCAGAAACTCCTCGACAGCCGCGGTCAGCGTATGACTCCACTCGGTCAGCGTGCGCGGCGCCTTCCAATCGGCAAGCAATCGCGCCAGCGCGTCCACCCACGACGCCAGCGTGGCGAGCGTTTCCGGATCGCCGGTGGTGTCGCCCGCCTCGGGCAGCAGGCCGAGCACAAGTTCATCGCCACGGCCGGTGGCAACACCAAGCAGCAAACGATCGAGTCCGGCGCGCCAGCTCGCCTGCTCATAGGCGGGCAAGCCGAGGGCGGCGCGCGAATTGGCGTCGTAGCCCCAGCGCACATTGGCGCGTGCGGTAAGCGACTCCAGTGCGTCGACATCGGCGGCCGTCAGCAGTGCCGCCTGGCGAATGAGCGGATGCGCGAGCATGCCGAAAATTTCACTGCGCGACAGGCGTCCGCCTTCGAGTGCGATGAGCCGAGCGAGCGCGTCGGCGGCTGGCAACGTGCGTCGCATGGGTCGATCGGCAATCCTGAATGGAATGCGGAGCGCATCGTCACTCGTCACTCCGAACACCGCATCGATCAACGGCGCCCACTCGGCGGCGTCGGGCACGAGCAAGAGCATATCGTGCGGTCGCAGGGTCGGATCGTCGCTCAGTGCGGCGAGCAGCTGGTCGCGCAGGACTTCCAATTGCCGCATCGCCCCATGCGCGTCGTGAATGCGAAACGTTGCGTCGGTCGCGTCGATCGTCAGTGGCGTATCGCCCGCATGTATCGCGGAGAGTTCGCGTTGCAACGACGGCAACACTCCTGTACCGGTGGCAACTTCGGCGTCGAGCGCGCTGAAACGAGCACCGAGCGCCGTCAGCGCCTGGCGAAACTCCCGACTCTGTTGTCCGAACATCGTCGCCAACGGATGCGGCGATGACGGATCGAGTGAGGCCGAGTAGATGGTGACCGGAAGATGGCGCGCAACAGCGGCCAGCAACTCCAGAAAGAGTGGCGGAAGCGAGCTGACTCCGAACACCACAATCCGCGTCGGCAGCGCATCAGCTGCGCCGTGGTCGAGTGCATCGATGGTGCGACGCAATTGCGTGGCGAGGTGCGGCACGCCGGGGCCGATGTCCGCACACAGCGCACGCCAGATTGCGGCCTGCCACGCCGCGTGGGGTGTAGAGGGCGCGTCGCGTCCCCCTTCCCACTCGGCGAGCAGGTCGGCGCGGTACATCTGATAATCGTCGAGCCGACCCGCGATCTGCGCCGCGAGTCCGAACCGCGCGCGCGCATCGTTACCGGCGAGATATGTGCGCAGCGGCTGGTACACCGCCTCGTTGGTGGGCAACGACTGCAAGAACGCGTCGATTCTCCACGCCAGCGCTTCGCGGGAGAACGGATCGCCATCGTTCCGCGCCGAGCGTTCGGGTGCGAGTCGCCTACTGATGTCGCGCACAAAATGTGCGGGGAACGGCAACGCCAGTGACGCAGCACATCCGAACGCATCCGCCAGATTGAGCGTCAACCATCGACGCATACCCTGGCTTTGGACGACGACGACCTCTTGCTCACGAGGCGGGAGTGGAGTGCTGCGCATGCTGTCTGCCAGGTGCGCGAACAGCGGCAGCAGATTGGGCGCGGTCAGGACGTGCAACTTCGGTTCCCGTACCATGATTGGGGATTCGGCCGTCGGGGAGGTGTGGGGGGGTGATGTGGGGCGTGAGGAAGATGCAACTCCCGCTTTGTCAGCCGGGGAATGTCGCACCCCGGTCTGACAATGACATCACACCGGGCTGACAAGTGTCAGCGTGATCACGCCTGTCCGTCCGACTCCCGTGTCATCTCGACCATTGTCCGACGAAATCCCGCACGTTCGAAAAGGCGTTGAGCCGAGTCATTCTTCTCGGCGGTCGAAAGCACCACGCGTGGTGCGCCGCGGTTGCGCAGTTCGGCGAGCGCCGCGGTGAGCAGCATACCACCGATCCCATGCCCACGATGCGCAGGATCGACGATTATGTCGTTGATCAGACCGGCTGGCCCGCGCAGCGACATGTAGTCGTATCCTTCAACGCTTCCCCATGTATAGCCAACGATTTCGCCATTGCGCTCTGCGACGAGCACGACCGCGTTCTTTCGCCCGATCTGGCCGCTGACATATCCGCCGTACTCGCGTGCGGTCTCCGGGGTCGGTTCGATGAAACGCGCCTCGTCGAAGTCGTGATGCACCTGTACGAGGAGTGCGCCAAGTCGGCCAAGCGATGGCGCGTCCTCGCGCATTGCAGGGCGTAACGTGACGGGCGAATGGTCGGACGAGGTCATCGGCTCGGGCGGCGGTTCTTCGGAGCGTCGACGATGATCGTGAGCGGGATATACCACCCCGGGTCGACCGAGCGCACTTCAAGGCGCCAGACGCCCGGCTTCGTTGGCGAGAATTCGTAGTCGGCGGTTTGCCCAGGGCCCATCTCGATGGTCGCGGGGCGCACAGTCCGCAGCGCGGCGGGAAGATCGGCGCCGTCTTTGGCCAGTGCGCGCCATCGTGCGACCGTCGAGTCGTTGCGCATGGTGAAGTTGATGCGCCAATCGGGGTGGATGCTCACGATCCGCAAGCGATGTGTAACGCCTGCGACAAGATGCAGGGGCGCGGGGTTCTGGCGACCATTCACCAGTGCAAATGGACTCTCGAGTTTCCTCTCGACTTCGGGGCCACCACCGCCAGCGATGATGAGATGATCGCGCGTTGTGTCGCGCGGCGTGTCGGTCACGATCACCGCACCGTACATACCGGAGCTGATCTGACGCCGATCGTCGAAGTGCGAGTGATACGGAAACGTGCCGGAACGGGGTGGAGTGAATGCGGCCACAAACGAATCGTTCGGCGCGATCTGCCCATAGACCTTGGCGCCAAGTCCACTCCAGTTCGGAACGCCGTCGGGAAAGCTTTCAATCTCGAGACCGTGCCAGTGAACCGAAGTCGGTTCGTCGAGATTATTGCGCACAACAATGCGTACGGGTTGGCCTCGCTTGAGTTCGAGCACCGGGCCGGGGAGCACCACGGAATCGCGCGCCGGCGCATTCGGTCCTGACTGCAGCGCGAAACCGAGTGCTGTGGCACCCGCCGCAATCCGCCGAGCATGCTGCTGCACAAACAGATGCATTTCGCGCGCATTGGCCATGGTGGCTTCCACGTAGGTGGGAGCGGGCGTCACCTTGATGCCGACAACGAGTCCGCGCATCGAGTGCTTGGCCGAGCCGTGACTGCCATTATTTTCATGATTCATCGCAGGCATCGATGCGGTCGTCGTCGCAGTGGAATCACGCGGTGAACCGCTCAGTGTCACATCGTCGTCTGCATGGAATGCAAAATGACAATGGAACAGCCAATTCCCAGGCGTTGTCGGCAGGAAACTGAACGTGACAGTGTACCCCGGTTTGACGAGATCCGTGTTTGAAAGATGCCGATCTCGAAGTGGTACCACGACATCCTTTGTACCGTCACCCGACGATTCGATTTGGTAGTAGAAGCCGTGCAGGTGGAGCGGGTGATGCAACGCGATTGTGTTGATCACACGAAACCGTGTCGAGTCGCCTTGCTGGAGCGTGATCGTTTCGGTGTGCGGCCACCCCTTCCCGTTGATCACGGAGACAATTTCCGCCGCACGATTTTGTTCGTAAGGGTGATACCACTCGCTCAGCAGCAAAATGTGATCGTTTGTCGACGCGCCCGGCGCGTCTACCACAATGGCGCCGTTGAGTTGACTGTCTTTCCATTCACGTTCGGCGGCGGTGTGTCCGCCGAACGCTCCCCAGTAGTAGTAGCTGCCGGGCAGATTAAGTCGATAGCGCACTTCGCGCATTGTACCGGCCGACAGCTGCACCGTGTCGTCCGTGCGTTTGAAGCCGGGGCGCAGTCCCCCAATCACCAGCGCCGAGTCGGTGCGGTTGCGCAGGGTGAGCACGATCTCTGTGCCCTGCGGTACGCGCACAAGCGGACCAGGCACAAGCGGCGCGTTGCCATGTTCAGCGAAGGCGAGGATGGGCACTTCCGGATCGTCGGCGGCTTCGGGCTTCCACGCACTCTCAAGCACATCCACTTCGACTCGCAGTGTGCCGTTGATCAGTCGCCCGGCAGACACGCGGTTCTGATGCACCGCTGCTCGTGTTGCGCTTGCTGCCGGCTTGGGGAGCGGAATGCGCGGGAGCGAAGCGACGAGCTGCGCGTTGAGTACGATGCCAAGCAGAGCGGTGACCGCGATCATCGCTGCGTCTCCCGTTGGGTGAGAGTGAAAGAGCGACTGAGGGAGTCGCGGTCGGCGTATAAGCGTGTGGTGGCAGACATAG
>JAYUWD010000318.1:0-4325 GCA_043753735.1 Gemmatimonadaceae bacterium | reverse complement strand
TCAGCCCCGCCACGCTATGAATCTCCAGCTTCCGCATCAGACTCTCGCGGTGCGCTTCGACGGTGCGGCGACTGATGCCCAGCTCCGCCGCGATGGCCTTGTTCGTGAGCCCGCGCGCCACGCCGTCGAGGACGTCACGCTCGCGCGGTGTGAGCAGTTCGAGCAACGAGCCAGCGGTCGGTCCCGCTGCTGTCTCACTCGTCGACAAGCGGCGCACGACCGCCGGGCTGAAGAAGGTACCCCCCGCATGAACGGCACGAATTGCGGCACGCAACTCCGCACCTGCGCTGTCTTTCAGGATGTAGCCGTGCGTGCCGATGCGCATGCCTTCGCGCACATACTCCACGTGATCGTGCATGCTGAGCAACAACACGCGCGCCGACGGCAGCAGTTCGCGCAATCGCGCAGCCGCCTTGAGCCCCGTCTCCTCAGGCATCGTGATGTCAAGTACGACCACATCTGGTTTGTGCAGCAGAGCAAGTTCGACCGCCTCCCGACCGTTCGCGGCTTCGGCGACGACGTCGATGCCCGGTTCGGCGTCGAGCACATGCCGTATACCCTCGCGCACGAGCGCGTGATCGTCGGCGACAAGAACACGGATGGATGGAGTCACAGCACGCTCATCATGCATTCGCCGCAGCGGTAGAAGGAACCACAGGAATTGCGATGGGCATGGTGATGTGCACGTTGGCACCGCCGGGAGTGGTAGTGCTGTTGCCGATCATCACCTGTCCGCCGACAGCCAACATCCGCTCACGCATACCGGTGAGCCCCATACGCCCCTGAGGTTCGCGCACGCGACCATCGCGCGCAACGGGAAAGCCACGCCCATCATCTTGCAACGCCATGTGCAGATTCGCGTCACGCACGTAGAGGCGCACCGCGATGCTCTGCGCATCGGCATGCCGCGCAACGTTTGACAGTGCTTCCTGCAACGCGCGAAAGAGCGCGAGGTCGGCGTCGGGACTGAGTGCGGGCAGCGCATGCGGGGCTTCCAGCGTCGTGCGAATTCCGCTCCGTTCGGAGAAGTCACTCACCAGCGATCGCAATGCCGGCAATAGACCAAGATCATCAAGCAGCGAAGGACGCAGAGCACTTGTGACCTGACGAATGCTTGCAATCCCCGTGTCAACCAGTGCGAGCAATCGGTCGAGTCGCGCCGACGCGTTGGGCGCGAGCACCGAGCGCAGCGCTTCGAGTTGCATCTTCACCGCCGAAAACACCTGCGCCGTTTCGTCGTGCAACTCACGGGACAGCCGACGGCGCTCGTCTTCGTGCTGACGAACCATGCGCGTCGAGAGCTGCTCGAGCGCGGCCGTCCGCGTTGCCAGCTGACGATCGAGCGCCGATCGTTCGAGCGCGGCACCGACCTGTTGCCCCAGCGCCAGCAGGAAATCGTCGTCGAGCGCCGTGAACGGATTGCGAATATCGCCCGCCATGATGAGCGCACCCGCAAGTCGATTGCCGGCGCTCACTGGCAACGCCGCGACAAAGGGCTGCTCACCACTGGTCGCGACAAGCTGTGGACGCTGCGTCAACCGCATGCGGGACAGCGCCTGTGCGACCGCGCCTTCGGGCTGCATGCCGCGCCATGATGCGCAACTCCCTGCGCCGCGCACGAATCGACCGGCGAAATCGACATCGTCATCGCTGGCAACGGGACGCAGCGCATCGCCTTCGCCTTCGAAAAGATACATCGCGCTGCCACGGACGCCGGGGAGTGACAGTGGGCGCGACAGCAACTGATCGAGTGGATCGGCCGATGCATCGTGCCGCTGCAAGTCACCCGAGAGCGCGGTGAGCGCGCGCACACCACGCCCCAGGTCGTCGAGCACCAGCAACACCAGCCCCGCACCGACGAGCAGTTCGAAACTGATGTCGAGGTAATAACCCCACGGGTTCCACGCCCCCTGCGCGCGCAGGAACGGATAATCGAGGTGATGAAGTCCCCACGCAGCAAACGCACATGCGAGCAGCCGCGCGCCCGATGATCCGACGAGACGATGATGACGCCAGAAAACCCAACCAGTCCACGCCGTGGCCGCGCTCAGGAACAGCACGGCTGGCAACGCTGCGAGGATGAACTCGTCGAGCTGATAGATCGCGATGAACGACCAGATCGGCGGGAACAGGGCAAAGAGGAGATACGCCGGACGGGCTCTCGGCTGACGCAGAAACACCAGTGACGCCCAGAGCAACACCAGCGCGGTCCATCCGGTCGTGACCTGATGCCAGTACAACCAGATACGATCGGTCGTCAGCAGAAAACTCAGGATGCACAGCAGTCGCGCTACGTAGATGCTCCACGCCAAGGCAAACCATCGAAACCACGGCCGCTGATAACGGGCGTACAGATGCGCACAGAGCGCCGCGAGCCCGATGGTGATCGCTCCCTGCAACAGCGTCGCGGACAGCTCGGTCGCCAGCATCGGAGACTGTGCAGGAAGGGAGGGCTGGAACAGCACTATCCTACTCCGTGACCGGAGCGACCGGGGGTGGTTCGCCCTCTGTTGTCACGTGATAAATCGTGCGCGACGGAAACGCGATGTTCGACTGCTGCTTCTCGACAATCGCAATGAAATCCAGGAGCATCCGATGGCGGATATCCAGAAATTCCCCCCAATCGCGTGTCTCGAACCACGCAAAAATGCGGACGCGAATTGCCGAATCCGTGAGCGAAACCACGTGTACCTTGACCGCGTCGGCCCAGATCTTCGGCTGCGCGCGCAGCAACGCTTCGATTTCGGCACAAATCGTATCGATCTGCGCCGACGTCGTGCCGTAGGTCAGATCCAGATAGCTACGCAAAAACATTCGATCGCGTTCGCCAAACGTTTCGATGCGTTCGTCAGCGAGACGCCCATTCGGAATGCGAACGACCGTGCGATCGTTTGTGCGAAAACTTGTTGACCGCAAACCAATGCGCTCAATCGTTCCTTCGGTCGTGCCGGCACGCACCCAATCACCAACGCGAAAGACGTTGTCGGCAGCGAGCGACACGCTGCCAAACAAGTGCTCAACGGTCTTCTGACCCGCTAGGGCCACAGCGATACCACCAATGCCCAGTCCCGCGAGCAGCGTGCCGACGGGATACCCGAACTGCGACAGCGTGACAAGAATCGCAATGATTGCGAGGGTGACGCGCAGGATGTTGCCGAGGAGCGGAACGAGCGTGCGCGCCTGTTGACCGTCACCCGTGGTCCACACGGCGCTCGCAACGCGTTCCTGCACGAGGCGAATGACACGCAGGACACCCCAAAAGAGCGACAACAGCACGAGACCACGCGCGGTCGTGTCGACAACCGAGGCAACGCGCGTATTCAGCCCAAGAAAATCAAGCATCGGTGCTGCGGCGACGGCGGCCACCCACAACCGAAATGGCCCGCGCAGATGCAGCACGAGCATGTCGTCCCACTCGGTGGCCGTGCGTAATGCGAGCCGCGTCAGTATCCCTCGCAGTGTGCCACCGACAATCCACGAGAGCAGGAACAGCACCGGGATCGCGAGTGCAAAACCAATCCACTGCCAATAGAACACGTGCCATGGTCCCTCGCGCATCAGTGCCGGCGGCAGCCGGTCACGCACCCACGGCGCGCCCAGGTTCTCGTACCAGAACTCGATCTCGTTCACCGTCGGCGTGGAGAAGACCCACCTGGGCGGTGTGGTCCGCGACTCGCGCACCATCCGTACCACGTCCTCGCGGCCATTCGGGCTGGTGATCAGTCCAATGCGATCACCGGTTGCATCACCATCGGTTGTGTCGCCAGCGGCAAGCGGCGACAGCGCATTCACGTCCAGTGCAAGTTTTTGATCGAGGACCAGCTTCAGTCGACGCGCCAGCACCGGGGCATTCGCGCGCGCGGCCTCGGGCACGGCCAGATACGCCGCGGCGCCCACCCAATCCTGCGCGTTCGCGAGCCGCAGAAACTCCACGACCGATGCGCGGGGGGAACCCGGTGCGACGCGAGTGGCCGTAGTATCTCGGACGGCGCGAACGGGAACGCTCAGTTTGCCGAACTGCGCTTCGGCGGCGCTGGGGGCGACTGCCACTACAGCACCGACACAAAGCGTCAGACGACGACACCACTGACGAATTTTTGGCACGACTCTGAAAACCGTTCGACGACGCATGCCCCAAGTTAGCCTCGGCGCTTCTCCTGAGGTACGTCCGCGCCACGCAACCGGCTGGACCGATTGAAGCCTTGACCGCGCGGGCTGCGGTGCGCGTAATCGGTGCCGTGACGACCGCCGCATTGGACCATGATTCAAACAATCGCCATTGAGTGCCCCGACTGGGACTCGAACCCAGGACCTACGGCTTAAAA
>JAYUWD010000317.1:0-37010 GCA_043753735.1 Gemmatimonadaceae bacterium | reverse complement strand
TCGTTGCGCTCGAAAAAGAGATTCTTCCGGGGGCAGCCCAGCGCGCGCGGGAGCAGGGGCGCGCTGTGCGCATCTGGTGCGCGGCGAGTTCGACGGGGCAGGAGCCGTACTCCATCGCGATGATCGTTGCGCAGACGGAGCATCTGCTGAGCGGAACGAAAGTGGAAATCACCGCCACCGATTTTTCCGCCGCCGCACTCGCCCGCGCCAAGGCTGGCATCTACAATCAGTTTGAAGTGCAGCGCGGCCTGCCCGTCGAGTTGATGATGAAGTATTTCACGCCCACACCCGAGGGCTACGCGATCAAACCGGAAATCCGGCAACGCGTGACGTACCAGGAGATCAATCTCCTCGATCCGTTTCCGGCGTTCTGGCAGTATGACATCATCTTCTGTCGCAACGTACTCATCTACTTTGACGTGCCGACAAAGAAAGACGTGATCGATCGCATGGCGCGGCTTCTCACGCGCGGCGGCAGTCTCTTTCTTGGCGGAACAGAAAGCACGCTCGGCATCACCGACTCCGTCGTTCGCGTTCCGAACCATCCGTCGGGGTTGTTCTGCAAGCCGAATGAAGTCGCGATGCACGCAACCGCCGTCGCGGCTTGACCGGCCGCACCGCGCCGCCTATTCCAGCCAGACGTCGACCTGGCGGTAAGAGTTCGTGAGCAAAAAAAACGGACGAGGATAAAGTTGCTCGGTCCGATTCAGCTCTTCGGTGATCGCGTCGAGGGCAATCTGTTCTTCCCGGATCCTGGCCACGACGTCTGCCGGAATGAGCTCGATCAGCCAGTGTGCACTCGTCGACGGAAGCGAAACCAGCACGCGTTCCTCGCCATCGCGTACCACACGTACCATCAGGTTGCGGGCGGGTTGGGCCGGCTTCGACTTGGCAGCGTCGCCGGGTTGAGCCACGACGCTTACGTCGCTTCTTCGAGGCAAACCCTGAGCATGTTCAGCAGCGCGTCGGCCGTGTAGGGTTTTGGTAGAAAGTGCCTGATCCCGTGACCCACGCCCACGCCCTGCGCACTATTCACAAGGCCGCTGGCGGCGATGATGCGCACCGTCGGGTCCATCTTTCGGAGCACGCGGATGGTTGATGGACCGTCCATCACCGGCATCATCATGTCGGTGAGCACCACGGCGATTTCCTGGCCGCGACGCGCGTAAATGACAACGGCATCCGCGCCATCAGCCGCCACCACGACACTGTAGCCAAACGCTTCGAGTGTCTGTTGCGTGATCTGACGGACGGATGGTTCGTCATCGATCACAAGCACGAGCTCACCACGGCCGCGAGGCAGCTTGACGGCGGGCTCAGTCTGCTCTCCAATTGAATCGGTACTCGCGGGAAGGTAGACGGTAAACTTTGTGCCGTTGCCTAGTTCGCTGTATACGCGGACGAACCCACCGTGACTCTTGACGATGGCCAGTGAGGTGGAAAGCCCAAGCCCAGTGCCTTTACCCACTTCTTTCGTGGTGAAGAACGGATCGAAGATGCGTTCGATGACGTCGGGAGTCATGCCAGTGCCGCTGTCTTCAACGCGCACAAGCACATACGGCCCAGCTTTCGCGTCGAGGTTCAGACCCGTGTAATTCGCATCGAACGAGACGTTCTCGGCAGCGATGGTCAAGGTACCGCCGTTGGGCATCGCATCGCGGGCATTGACACAGAGGTTGACGAGCACTTGCTGCAATTGTGTTGGGTCGCCGACCACGCGCCAAAGATCAGCCGGCACGGCCGTACGCACGTCGATATGCTTGGGGAAGGTATCGCGTGCGGTCCGTTCGATATCCCGCACGAGGTGGTCGACACGGACCTCCAAACGCCCCGCCTCTACGCCGCGAGCAAACGAAAGCACCTGGCGCACGAGTTCCGCGCCATGCTGTGCGCTGCGGTCGATTGTGTCGAGCAACTCATGACTGGACTCGTCGGGAAAACTCATCCGCAACAGCTCAATCGATAGCATGATGGGCGACAGCACGTTGTTCAGGTCGTGCGCGATGCCGCCGGCCAACGTACCGATGCTTTCCATGCGTTGAGCACGCAGAAGCTGGTGCTCGAGTTTTTTTCGCTCGGTGATGTTGCGCGCCACCTTCGATGCACCAACCACGGCCCCGTTGCCATCACGAATTGGCGAGACCGTCACGGAGACATCGATCACTCGACCGTCCTTTCGCACCCGCGTTGTCTCGAAGTGCGCCATGCCTTCACCGTGCCCGACGTTGGCGAGGCTGGCGGTCTCCTCACTGAGGAGCGCGACTGGAATGATTCGCGCAATAGGCGTTCCAATGATCTCCTCAGCTGCGTAGCCGAAAATCTTCTCCGCGCCGCGATTCCAGCTGGTGACAATACCGTCCAGCGTCCTGCTGATGATGGCGTCGTCAGAATGTTCGACGATGCTCGCGAGTCGGCTCGACTCAAGCTCAGTGCGTTTCCGCTCGGTGATGTCCTGCACGATGCCATACAGTCCGACGACCGTACCCGATTCACCGATGCGGGGAACAGCGCACGCGAGCACGTTCACGCGCTCACCATCCGGCCGAATCACCACCAGCTCATACTCCTGCTGCTCACCTGACGCGATGGCCAGCGCGACCTTTTCGCGCATGATCTGCCGACTGGGCTCGTCATACAGCTCGGTCTGAACCTCGAACCCAAGTGGCGGTCCTGAACGGGAATCGCGGCCCATGATTGCGAACACCTCGGGCGACCAGCTGATGTCACCGCTCGAAAAGTCCCACTCCCAGTCGCCGATTTTTCCGATGCGCTGCGCCTTGGTCAGGCGCTGTACGGTGCGATCGATGGCCGCCTCGGCCGCCTTGCGCGTCGTGATATCGACCTGAATACCGGCAACGCGATACGGCGCGCCGGTCTCGTCGAAGTAGAAGCGGCCTTTGGACCAGAGCCAATGCGTGGTGCTATCAGGCCAGATGGTGCGGAACTCGACATCGTACTCACCCTCGCCGCCCATCGCCGCCTTGAAGCTTGCGTCGACGCGGTCTCGATCGTCCGGATGCACGTGGGCGAGGAAAGTGTCGTAGCCCCAATCGGGGACCGCGTCGGCGTACCCGAAATATTGGTGGTGACGCACCGAGCGGCGGACCACGTTTGTGCGCAAATCCATGTCCCAGTCGCCGATGCGGGCGGCGTCCAACGCAAACCCCAGCCGCTCTTCGCTTTCGCGTGCGAGGCGCTCCGCACGCCGTAGCGCAATTTCGTTAGACTTTCCGCTGGTGATATCGACGTGTATGACCACCGCGCCTTGCTGTTCGCCTACATGCAACGGCGTCGCCATCAACCGGAACCAGCGATCCTCGGTGGGTGAATGGCACGGATACTCGAGCGTGAACTCCGAAAGCCGTCCCTCGAGCACCGCGCGAATTCCAACCGCGGCATTGGACGCGTCGTCCGCGCACTCACCCGTGGCACGCTCGCAGACGGCCACGTAGTTGTGACCAACGAGGAAGTCTTCGCTCTGCAACACGTTCGCCAAAGCGTAACGCCGCCAAGCCTCGTTTACCTCAAGGATCACGCCCGCGCTGTTCAGCAATGCCACGTGAACAGGTAAAGCGTTGAGGATCGCCATGAGCGCGTCCGCCCGGTGGAGCGGCGCATCGCCGCCGGGATTGGCAGAAGCCGAGGCGTTGTCTGGCGCGACAGTCATGTGAAATACATATAGGTAAAACGTGAGCTGTGCGACCCGTGCTTGAAACGCTCCGCCGCGCCTGCAAGGCTAATCCGCACCGATCTGCGCACCGCCCCATGTAGTGTCGGCACAGAGTCGGACGATCGTTAGGCCTGCGATGAATACGCTAAAATCAGTCCAATGATTACAGCGGTGGGATGCCTCCGTCAGATGATGGTCGGTCTGCGGGCGCAGCGCGAGGGTAGAGAGGGGCGTTTTCGAAGGCGGTCAGGGATCGTGGAAATAGGCATTACCAATGTTCAATTGGTCGGACCAATTACCACTGGGCCACGAAGTTGTAGTTGGCCGCACCTCCGCGCGGATCGTAGACACGAATCACGGCGGTAAAATCATTGCGTGGATTGGGTTGCTCCACCACATCGATCTCGCCACGTCCGTCGCGACGCACCAATCGCACATCCACCATCCGACGTGGCAAGCCATTCCCATCGATGTCCGAGTTCACGTTCGCGAGGCGCGCGCCGCTTCGCGTGATGTACTCAATGCGACGACCCTGAATGCGGATTTCGACCAGATCGTCAACGCGACCGCTCCACTTGAGCGCGCCATGCTCGGCGTTGCGATCGTCGGATCCGCGACCGCGGTCGTCGTCGCGATCCCGCCCGCGCCCTGAATTTCGGTCGTCGTCGCGATCCCGCCCGCGTCCTGAGTTTCGATCGTCGTCGTGACCGCGGCCTTGCCCCGGACGGACATCGTCGTGGCGATTGTCGCCAGCCCAGTATACCGACAGGCGATAGCGATCGGCGCCACCACTTGGATCCTGAATGCGAATGACGCCTTGATACCCGTTGCGCGCACTCGGCTGCTCGATCACGCCGATGTTGCCACGACCTTCCTCGACGTTCACCCGCAGCTCGCCCAGCCCGCGAGGCAGTGCATTTGCAACGCGGACGCGATTGGGCAGGTCGGCATCACGCCCCTGTGTGGTCACGTCGCGTCCACGCACGACGATGAAGACTTCGCGATCGACCGTGCCGCTCCATGAAAAAAGCGACTGATCGTGCGCGGCGAATGCGACGCCCGGGATTGCGGTGAGTAGCGCGGCGACGGCGGGAAGCGCGACAACAGTCCGACGAAGTACAGACATGGTTCCTCCTGATGCAGAGATCCGATGGGCTCACGCAAGACGCGGGAACCCGGTAGCTCGTATCGCATCAGTGGTGCCGCCGCAAAAGCACTCTGACACTACCAGTCGATGTCGGGTTAAGCGTATGCCGCATCACACCATCCGCTCAGATGCCGATACTGCGCTGTGAAGCGGCGAACGTGCTCATGTCTCTTTCGTCGGACAGCGCTACGTGCAGTCGGTCGGACAGGTCACGACAACCGATCGGCATGGTCCCGAATTCGGCCTCCGCCAAATCGCTCAAAAGCGCCAGCGTACAGAGCCGGCACCAATGTCAACGTCATGTCGCGTGACCAGCCAGCCGCTCAGTGTACCAACGGTCGCGCCCGCGGCGATATCGCTCGCCCAATGGTGCGCACCGTAGACACGTGACACGCCAACCAAGGTCGCCGCGCCATAAAGCAACGGTCCGATATACCGCGCCGTTTTGGGATTGCGCGCGTGTAGCGCGAACGTCAACGCTGACGCAAACGCAAAACTGCTCGATGCATGCCCCGAGGGGAACGAAGTTCGGCCTTTGGTGGTGAATCCGCGCCCCGCCGCAAAAACGTTGGGCGTTTCCTCATTCTCAAACGGTCTTTGGCGACCGAACGCGCCCTTGAGGAGTCGCGTGGCCAGTGAGCTGACGATCATCGCTTCGCTGGTGCGAACGCCGAGCTGCGTGATGGTCGCGTTGTGGCTGATGTATCCTCCGCCCAGCAGGGAAGCGCTGGCGAGGATGAAGCCGGGTCCACCGATCACGTTGAGGACATCTGCGGTATGGCGAAGCGTAACCGATCGTTGCGGCGACGGAGCGCGCACGGCGTCGGTGATCTGCTCATCGAGCGGACGCATGGCGAGGGTGGTCGCGACGCCGATGATTGCAATCGAGACGCCACGGTGTCGAGCAAAAATGCTTGGATGGGCAGCCACCGGTGCGGCACTTTCCGCCGATGGCGCGTCTGATGACTGCGCGTGCAACTGAGTTGCAGCAGCGGCGAGGCTGACGATAACAGCACTTTTCATAAAGAACGAGCGCATTCAGGCTACCTGTGGCGTGGCATACAACGGCGCTGCAACGAGTGCGGTCGCACCCCGCAATCGAGGCGAAATACCAAGCGGTTTAACGAGGATCGGGGTCGCGGCGGACGATGCCGTCAGCGCACGTTCAATAATCACGCCGCGAACGATCGGCTCGAGTCGATCCCACGCGTCGGTGATTTCGCCACCGACAATTACCTGTGCCGGGTTGAAGGCATTGATCATCATCGCGATTCCAAGTTTGAAGTAGCGTGCGGTTTCGTCGAGCGCGTGCGTGGAAAGTTCGCCTTCAACGGTGATGCACGCAAAGTGGAGTGCGGAGTGCGACCGCGGCAAGGCTGAAAAAAGGGGGGAGGATAGTCAGCCCCGATATTGCGCGAAAGCCGTGAAAATACTCTGCCGGATGAATTGCTACTCCCCCGAACGAAATAGGTGCGCGACCTTCCCTCGTGGCTTTAGCGCTTTGGAGACCGTTGGTCTGACCGTACTGTCGGTCGCCTCTCACCGGATCGTTTCATCGATTGCGACCCGTCGGTCCGTCGGGTTGCGGCTCCCGGCGCGCGAGCGTGCCTTCGCGGCTGACGTGTTCAACGCGGGCTCGAACGTCGGTGCCATCCTCGCGCCGGTCTTCGTGCCGGTGATTGCGTTGCGGTGAGCGTGGCGCGCGACATTCATCGCGACCGGTGCGCTTGTCTTTGTGTGGCTTGCTGCTTGGTTGCTGATCTATCGCAACCCGAGTGAGCATCCCACAATCAGCGCCACTGAACGCGTGTATATCAACGAACGGCAAGCCGTCATCAATCAGTCGGTCCCGTGGAGTGAATTGTTCAAGCATCGTTAGACGTAAGCGGTGGCGGCTGGTTGCCGGGTGCGTTCCTGCGTCGGCGATGGTCGCTCACCAAGTCACGGAAGATCACGATGTGGCTGGCGGCGCTCCTGATTGTGCCCACAATGATCGCGCCGATGATGGGCACGCTGTGGGCCACGGTGGCCGTGGGTGGCTCTTTCGGGGTACTGGCCGGTGTCGGCTTTCAACGGCTGACTGGCATCATTCTCGAAGCCAACGGGTACAGCCATATGTCTATTTTCGTGATGTGCGGCCTCGCGTACGTTACAACGTCGCCGATGATTCATCTGTGCGCATCATCGCTCGAGCCGGCGAGGTTGGGCGAGCGGTAACTGTCGGTTGACGCGAGATCGTATGCGTGTTGCCCCACGTGCCACACACCGGAGGGAGGATGGCCAGATGATCAGCGCATTTTTCATGGTCGCTGTCAGCGCGCTCGTGGGACTATCGGGCGCGACCTCGGCCGGGAGTGTGGCCAACAGTTCGGCGGGTGCGGCGGTGGGTGCAGTCGACACACTGCCATGGGCCGCCATCGTCGACAGCGCATACAAGGGGGCAGCCGGCGCGCCGTCGGCGGTGGGCATTCCGATGTTTCGTACCATCGGCGACGCACTTTCGCAGCTTTCTGCGAACGGCAGCATGCAAACGGTCATCTACATCAGAAACGGTCGCTATCGTGAGAAGCTGACCATCGATCGCCCGCGTGTGACGTTGCGCGGCGAGAGTCGGAACGGCGTCGAGCTGACGTACGACGCATCGGCGGAGTTGCAGTCGGCTGGTGGCGATACTTTTGGCGCGAGCGGCAGTTACACGCTGCGCATTGTTGCGCCCGATTTCCGTGCTGAACACATCACGATCGAAAACGCGTATGTCCCGGCCGCCAACGAAGCCAAGCTGGCCAAAGAGCCGATCAGCACCAGGCACCCGCAGGGCGGCGCGGTTGTGACGGACGTGGGAAGCGATCGCGCGGTCTTTGATGATGTACGCATTCTCGGTCATCACAGCACGCTGTTCACAAACAGCGGACGCTCATGGTTTCACGCCTGCGAAATTTCGGGCACCGTCGACATCATTTCCGGTGCAGGTCAGAGTGTGTTCGAAGCGTGCGACATCGTTTCGCGCGATCGCGGCAGTGCGACGAACAACGGCTTCGTGACGGCGCCGAGTACCGCCGAGTCGCAGCCGTATGGTTTGCTCTTTCTGTACAGTCGATTGAAAAAGGAGCGGGCGGAGATGGCGGCAGGGTCTGTAACGCTGGGCCGTCCGTGGCATCCGTTCGCCGATCCGCAGGCAATTGGGAGCGCGGTGTTCATTGCGTGCGACATGGAAGACCATATCGGTGTGAATGGTTGGGAAGGCATGTCCAGCATGGATTCTACCGGCACCCGCATTTGGTACGACCCCGAGTCGGCGCGTTTTTTTGAGTACGGCAGCACGGGCGCAGGAGCGGTACCGAGCGCGAGCCGGCGGGTGCTCACAAGGCGGGAGATGCAGCGCTACACGCGCATCAACGTTTTCAGCGGATGGAATCCACGACCACTGCCAGAGACGCGTCACGCGGACGTTACAGCCGCCAACTACCGTCGCAAAACGCCATCTTCCACCAATGGATGGGTGGTCGATCAGGCGGCGCTTTCCGACCGCGGGGGAGTTTCGCGCGTCGAAGAGCTGTTCGAAGGACGTTTCCCCGGCGTAACTGTGCTGCGTCGATCGGGCGGTTTTTCTGTGCAAATTCGCGGCGCGACAACGATCAACGGCAACTCAGCTCCGCTCTATGTCATTGACGGCTTCGCGATCGAGGCCGGTCCGGACGGACTTATCTCACTGAATCCGGGCGATGTCGCGCGGATTGAGGTGCTGAAAGACGCGACGCAGCTGGCGATGTACGGCGTGCGTGGGTCGAATGGCGTGGTGGTGATTACAACGAAGCGACCTTAGTAGTGGTACCGATCCCGAGCTTTACTCGCGTGAACACGAGGTTCACGCGAGTAAAGCCTTGTTCAGGAGACGGCGTTGGTACGCTGCGCCGACGTCGCGCGAAGAAGCCGAGACCGGCGAGTGGCGCAGCCATGAGTGCGTACGTGGACGGCTCAGGCACGGTCGATTTAACCTGAATGGCCGCTTTGCCGACCTCGGCCCCAGTCTGCGCGTACGCCACCGAAGCGAACGTGTACTGCCTTGCGGCTCTGGGATTTAATAGAGCGAATGCACGAAGCGTACGTTGGATTGGACGCGAATGGATTGCCGGTGCTTGCGTAGAATGTGCCATAGCCATTGTTGAGAAGGTTCGGTCCCGAAAGGCGTTGATGGGCCGTCAGACCGAGGGTGACACCGGGGTTCGCAGATTGCGGACGAGCCGCATATCAGTCATTTGTATGCAAGAAGGGTCAATCTTTGTGGGCGTTTCCCACTGTGCGGCAACGGTAGCACGGAAAACGCAACCAGAATAGCAGCCTCTTTCACGCGGGCGTTGTAGCTCAGTCCGCCATTGGCCCCCCCTCCATGGCCGATCGTTTCGCCGCCCAGCAGGTAATGACAGAGCTGCATGTAACTTGCAAGCCGTTGGAGCGTTACACCGTAGGAGCAACGACCGCACTGGCAAAACTTGAAGCCAGATTCGCTTTCCGCCGCATGCGCGTACAAGTGCGCAGGAGTGTTAGTGAAGCTTCGCAGCACCACCATCGCCGCCGCCGCCGCCCTCACGCTGGGTGCGACTTTCGCACTCGGCTCGTGGTCTGGCGCGATGCGTGTGCGCGAACGCGACGAATGGACGGACGGGCGTCTCCTATCGACGGCAATCGATTCAGTGCGCGCGAACGCTCTCGATTCGCTGCCCAGTGAAGAGCTGGTGCGTCGTGCAGTAACCGGCATGTTGCGCGAATTGCACGATCCGTACGCTGCGATGCTGCGCCCTGAGGGATACAAGCGTTATCGCGGGTCGCTGCATGGCGAGGGTGTGGGACTTGGGCTCGCCATGCGCAGTCAGGCGGGCGTTGTGAGTATCGCCCGCGTGGCGGAAGGATCGCCGGCTGCACTCGCCGGAATTCGGCGTGGTGATCGGGTGATTTCCGTGAACGGCGTGCCAATCCGCGAAGGATGGGGCCGGCGATCCACTGACACGAGCACGGCGCCACTCGATATGGCGCATGTGCTGCTCTGGCGCGCACCCCATGGCGACACGGTTTCCGTCGGCATTCATTCCGCCGACTGGCACGTACCCGCGGTGAGCGATGTCGTGATCCTTGCCGACTCGGTCGGATACGTTCGACTCAATTCGATCACCTCGCGATCAGCCGATGAGCTCGACCACGCGGTCGTTTCGTTGCAGCAGCATGGCGCGCGCTCGCTGCTGCTTGATCTGCGCGGCAACGGTGGTGGGCTATTCGATGAAGGCGTGAAGGCTGCAGGACTTTTTCTCCCGAAGAACACACTCGTTGCATCGCTTTCGGGACGAGGCGGGGTGCGCCCGGAAGAGCACCGATCGTCGACATCACGATTCCCGACGCTGCCACTTACGTTGCTCGTCGATGCTGGCACCGCGAGCGCCGCCGAAGTCATTGCCGCGGCGCTTCAGGAACACAATCGCGCATTATTGGTTGGTGCGCCAACGTACGGGAAAGGTGTGGTCCAGCGCGTCGTGAAGCTGACACCGGACATTTCCCTCCGGCTCACCACCGCGCGTTGGCTCACACCGCTTGGCAACGCACTCGAACGTCGGCAGGGAATCGGTGCTGCGGCGCGCGGCGGTCTGCAGCCGGATGTCCTGCTGGATGATGCATCGCGCTCCGATCCGTTGTCGCTGCCCCGAGACTGGGGTGCGCCAGCGTCGCTGGCACTGTCGCAGGTCGCAGATTCGTTGTCACTCCGCGCGCTGCGCGAGGGTTGGGCCACGACCCCGGTCTCGATACTCGAGGCTCGACTACGTCTTCGTGCGGCGCAGATCGTGCCACCGTCGTCGTTATCAGCTTTGCCGCGCGCGGAATGGGTTGCAGTGGCCACGCGCATTGCGACGGCACGCGTACTCGAGATCACGCGCGAAACAGAACCATTGCTGCGTTACAGCATTCGTACTGACGCTGCGCTTCGCGCCGGTCTCGACGTGCTCGCGCCCGCTGTGGACATCTCGCCTGTCCTGCCGTCGGTACTACCACTACTCGCGCGTGACGGAGTGCCGCGTCGACGCGCCGCGCAGTGAGTTGCCTGATCTGCCCGGTTGACGACGTTGTTCGATACTCGGCTAGCGTTGCTACGCGCGGTTGGGCGAGATCGATTGCGAGAGTTGGGATATTCTCGGTTGGACTCTTGCTCGCCTCTCAACTCGCACAGGCTCAAGGCCCGCCGCTCAAATCGGTCGATCCGCCACCTTCTGCCCGCATCCAGTCACGCGATGCTTCGCGGGGTGGCGTGCTTGCCTCGGTACTAGATAGCTGGCTGGTTACGCGCTTTCGAAATGTTCAGCTGCTGGACGACAGTCTTGGTCTTTCGACCTCCGTCGAGGTGAGCGTGCAGTACCCACGTGTCGAGTCCTCACGCGAAGCTGCTGGCGGTGACACGCTCTTTGCCCTGCACTTTGGCTCGGGTCCACGGACGCCTGCGCTACGTTCGGCTTCCATCGTGCGATTGAGCGGGCCGAGTGGCACGATCACCTCGCATGCGGCCCGGATTGTGGTGCGACGGGCGTTTCGTTCGCCAAGAAGGCCCTTGGCCAACGCGTCGGACGACGGAGGCTGGCGCTATGGTTGGGCGTACATGGCCGTCATAATGCGCGGTGCGCGTCCCACGCCGTCACTCGGCTATCGCGGGTGGCTGCTCATCGAGATGCCAGACACTCTTTCCCGCGGTTCAGCGACGCGAAGAAGCAAACCGTAGTCGCGCGGTGAACTGGGGCCCGGTGGCTGGTGTACGTCGCGCAATGATTACATTCCCGCGCCATATGGTTCTACCCATTCGGGATTGCGACGCCGACCGCGCACGATCGTGTCACACACGAGGGTGGCGGTCACGATGGCGTGAGTCGGGCGCGAGAAACGCAAAGTGCCTTGCGGGGCGTACGGCAGTGGTGTTGGCCATCGGCGCGTTGACTGTCGGTGTCGCGGTGCGGCTGGACGCGCAGGCCAGACCCAAGTCGTTGGGTGAGTCTGGCGGGAGATGGCGCACCGACCCGACGGCCGACTCGCTGGTGGCGAGAGCGACAACGCGGCGCGGACTGCAACTCGCTGATTCGACCTTGCTCAGCTACCGCGCCGACGCGCACGGTTTCCTGGCGTTTCTCGGTCAGTTGGGCGAAGGGGTGCTGATTCCGCCGCGTGTGGTGCAGAGCGAAGAGCTGGCGTTGACGATTTCGTGGTGGCAGCCCGGGCAGAGCGCACAGCAGTTGGTAGGGCGGCGCGATACCACGTTGCTCCCGGCTGACGTGGGCTACTATCGCGACCGTTATGGAGTGATTCTCGACAATCTTCCCGATCGCATTCGACTGGGCGACGGACAGGATGTGCGCGATGTGCCGCATCCGTTGGCGGCGAGTGCGCGATCCTTGTACGAGTATCAGAGTGGCGACCAACTGACGATCCGTATTCCGGGTCGCGAGATCGTGGTCGATGAAGTGCGTTTTCGTCCGCGCGATGCTTCGCAACCGGCTGCGATCGGATCGGTGTATCTGGATCATGCAACGGCGGCGGTCGTTCGCATCTCGATGATGTTCACCCGGGCGGCAATCATCGACAAACGCATCGAGACGCTGTTCGTGATGCTTGAGAACGGGCTTGTTCGCGAACGGTACTGGCTGCCGCGACGACAGGAAGTCGAGGTATCGCGCGGCAGCACATGGTTGGACATCCCCGCGCGCGGGATCGTGCGTGGCAAGTGGGAAGTGTCGAACTACGAAGTCAACGAACGTGTGCCCGACACAACGCGGGCGCTGCCGAGGTGGAGTGCGCTGTCGAAGGAAAAGCTGAAGGCGCACAAGTTCGAGGGTCGCATCATCGACAATCTGCCCGCCGATCTGCAGATGGCGAGCAGCGAAGATGTCGTGCATGCGCGCGAGCAGGTCGCCGCCGCGGTGCGCGCCTCGATGCTCACGCGTCCGGCCAGTGCAGCGCTCACGGGGCGCGGTGTCAGCGACCTCGTGCGATTCAGCCGAACGGAGGGACTGGCCGCGGGCTTGGGTGCGTCGCATCGATGGGGCGACGGGATCGTGCTCTCTGGACGCGGGCGGTATGGATTCAGCGACCGACAAGTAAAAGGGCAACTGGCGATCGGACGCGAGCCGGCGTTTGGCCGGATTCCCTTGGCGCAGCTATTTGTCGAGCGTGACTATCGCGATCTCGGTGCACCGGAACGCGCCGGTGTGACCAACTCGATGGCCGCCGCGCTTTTCGGCAGCGACTACACCACGCAAGTTGATACCCGGTCCGTTGGCGTGATGTTGCGTCGTGATCCGCGCGACCCTTGGATGTTGCGCGTCGCGTATGAGAGCGAGGCGCCGTTACGTGTCGCGGCGACACCGGCGTCCGGAGTTTTTGAGCCGGTGTTGCCGGCGTGGCGCATGAAGGGTGTGCGCGCGGAGCTGCGTGGAACTGGTGGTTGGGTGACCGGTGGTGCCGCGTCGGTGCGGGGCTCGTGGTCGATGAATGCGTCGGCGGGAGCGTTCGACGACGCGCCAACTACAACTTCAAGGCATCCACTTGTTGCGCGCGCGTTCGGGACACTATCGCTGGAACGCGCGATCAGCGGTGAGCGCACCCTCGTTTCGCAATCGTTGGGCGGAATTGCGGGTGGACGATTCATGCCGCCGCAGTGGTTGCTCTTTGCGGGCGGACCGTGGACAGCGCCGGGCTACAACTTCCATTCGCTGGCAACGCGGGCGTATGTCTCGCAGCGTTTGGAAGTGCGTCAGCCAGTTTCATTCCCGGCCATTCCACTCGGCAGATACGGCAAGGCGCCGGGCCACATCACACTCGCGCCGTTCGTGCAGGCGATTGCTGTTGCCGCCGGCAGCGCCAATGTCAAGACGCCCGTTTCCGGTGTGTATCCATCGGCTGGCATAGGCGCCCTGTTCTTTTTTGATCTGGTGCGCGCCGATGTCGCGCGCGGATTGCGCAACGGGCAATGGCGTTTTGCCATCGATATCGACCGCAGCTTCTGGGGGATTCTCTGAGCGCACGGCGGGGCACTGCTTCGGTGAACGAGACAGCAAAACGGGGGGACGCAACGGCTGAATCCGGGGACGGCCGACGCTACGACCGCGCCTACTTCGACAAATGGTATCGGCACCCCACGCATCGGGTGAAGACGCCGAAAGAGCTCGCGCGTCAGGTCAATTTCGTGTTGCACACCGCAGAATGGGTGCTTGGGCGCCCCGTGCGGACCGTGCTCGATGTTGGCTGTGGAGAGGGGAACTGGCAGCCGGTGCTGAAAAAGCTCCGACCCACGATCGAGTATGGCGGAGTCGACCCGAGTGCGTATGCGGTCGAACGGTTTGGTGGTCGTCGCGGACTGCAGCAGGGGAGCATTGAAGCGCTTGACGACCTGACGCTGCGCGCGGACTACGATCTTGTCGTTTGCTGTGGGATGCTCAACTATCTCTCAGCCAAGCAGTTTCGTCGCGGTGCCGCGCAGATGGCACGCCGCGTTGGCGGTGTTGCGTACCTCGAAATCTTTACCAAAGGTGATGCGTTCGAGGGAGACACGGATTGGCCACCGCTCAAATCGGCCAAATGGTACCGGGGCGTGCTGGCGGGGGAGGGACTGCGTTCGATAGGGATGCAGTGCTACGTGACCGATGCGCGCCAATCGCTGGTCGCTCGCATGGAGCGCGGGTGGTAACGTTGATTCATGTCTGACTCCACCCTGAATCTGCCCCCGGCGCCATGGCCAGAGTTTGTTCAAACACTCGCTGCCGAACGCGCCCAGATGCGTCCGCCCCGTCCGCTGCGAACGATGGCGGAAGATTTTGCGCTCAGTACGCTGGTGTTGCTTTTTCCCGAGTTCGCGCGAGGCGACCGCAGTGCATCGTCGAGTGTGCAGATTGACGCACTCAAGCTCGAGCGATTGCTGCAGGATGTGACCACTACACTGGTCGAGGACGCCGTGGCGGTAACGACGCGCTTCCTCAACACACTCCCGAGTGTGCGCAGTGCGCTCATGCAAGATGCCGATGCAATTCTCGCTGGTGATCCCGCCGCGAGAACGTACGAGGAGGTTGTACTTGCGTACCCCGGCTTTCTGGCCACCGCGGTGCATCGCTTTTCACATGAACTCTATCAACTCGGTGTACCGCTTTTTCCGCGGCTGTTGTCGGAGTGGTCGCATCGCGAAACCGGAATCGACATTCATCCGGGCGCGAAGATCGGCTCGGGTTTTGCCATCGACCATGGCAGTGGCGTCGTGATCGGCGAAACAAGCATCATCGGCAATCGGGTGCGAGTGTATCAGGGCGTGACGCTGGGCGCGCTCGCGGTGAGCAAGCGCATGGCCAATCGCAAGCGCCATCCGACCATCGGCAACGATGTCGTGATTTATGCGAACGCCACCATCCTGGGGGGCAACACGGTGATTGGCGACGGATCGATCATCGGGGGCAATGTGTGGCTCACGTCGTCGGTGCCACCCCGGTCTGTGGTGCAGTTCAGCAGCACTGTTGAACAGCGACCGTCGGGCGATGATGGTCTCGAGTTCCATATCTGATCTTCCCCCCCCCATTCACTGACCCATGCGCGCAAGAAACATTCTCCAGACCATCGGTCGCACCCCGCACGTGCAGATACAGCGCCTCTTCGATCCACGCGTCGAAGTGTGGATGAAGCTCGAGCGCGCAAATCCGGGCGGCAGCATCAAGGATCGCATTGCACTTTCGATGATCGAAGATGCGGAACACCGCGGACTGCTCAACGCGGACAGCACGATCATCGAGCCGACGTCGGGGAATACCGGAATCGGACTCGCGATGGTCGCGGCGGTCAAAGGCTACAAGCTGCTGTTGGTGATGCCCGAGTCGATGTCGATCGAACGTCGGCGTGTGATGGCTGCGTACGGAGCGACGTTTGATCTCACGCCGCGCGAGAAGGGGATGAAAGGTGCGATTGAACGGGCGAATGAGTTGCTCGCATCAACGCCCAATTCATGGATGCCGCAGCAGTTCGACAACGTCGCCAACATCAGCATTCACGCCGAGACGACGGCTGTCGAGATTCTGGAAGATTTTCCGGACGGCATCGACTACCTCATCACCGGTGTTGGTACGGGCGGACATATCACAGGCGTTAGCGAAGTGCTCAAGCAACGGTTCCCGAATCTTCGGACGTTTGCTGTTGAACCAGCGAAGTCGCCGGTGATCAGTGGTGGCGCACCCGGCCCGCATCGCATTCAGGGTGTTGGCGCTGGCTTCATTCCCAGCAACTTGCATCGCGATACGCTCGACGGGACGATTCAGGTGTCGGAAGAAGATGCGTTCTTGTATGCGCAGCGCGCCGCGCGAGAGGAAGGCATTTTTATTGGCATATCAAGTGGGGCGTCGCTGGCGGCGGTGGCGCAACAGCTTCCCGACATTGCTGACGGGGCGAAGGTGCTGACGTTCTGCTACGACACTGGCGAGCGGTATCTATCAATTGATGGACTGTTTGCGGTATGAACGGGCCACGAAACCGCCGAGTGGTGAGTTCGGGTTGCGGGTGGTGATGGCGATGAGAGGCGCATCGGTAATGGGGGGGAGGGCGATCGTTGCGCTGCTGGCCTGCGGCATAGTACTGGCAGACGCGAGCGCACAGCGTGCGGTTACGCGGGCTGATCTTGCGGCGGCTTACATGCGGCTCGATCGCGTAGTGTCAACAACGACCGTGGACGACAGCGCGCGGGCAACCATCAATCGTGCGTTCGATCGCAGTACGCTGAGCTTTTTTGCCGGAAAGTTTTTGGCCGCGGTGACCACGATCGATTCGTTGACGGTCGCGTTGAGTGGGTCACCGTTGGTCGCGCCTGCTGTCGCGCCGACTCGCTTGGTGAAAGGGAAGGCGCCATCGGCAGCTCGCGATGCGTTTCTGGCGCGACTGGCCAAGGTCGATTCGACGGGCCCGCTCATGCAGGCCGTGGTGTCGGCGCGCGCGCGGGCAGCGTTGCTGGTGGATGTGCCGTCGGTCGATCGGTCGGCTGAGTTTTTGGTAGATCCGGCGCGACTCGCGGTTGATGTTGAGCGGGAGGTAAGGGCGCTAGAAAAGGGAAAGAATCCGTACGCCCGGTATGCGGGAGATCTGTGGCGGAGCTTTCGTGGTGCGAATGCCTCGGTGATTCCCTATCGCATCGTTGCGTCGTCGTCGGTCGCGACTTCGCGCAAGCCAGTACCGCTGATGATCGTGCTGCATGGTGCCGGTGGCGACGAAAACATGTTCATCGACGCGTATGGTGCCGGCATCACGCCGACGATGGCGAAAGCGAGTGGCGTGTTGGTCGTTTCGCCTGCCACGACAGCATTCGGAGCGGCTCCGGAAAATCTTGATGCGCTGTTGGCGCAGCTGCGCGCGGAGTACAACGTCGACAGCAGTCGCGTTTACGTCGTGGGCCACTCGATGGGTGCGGGTGCGTCGGCGCGTCTGGCGGCACAACGTCCCACCGTGTTTGCGGCGGCGGTATGTCTTGCTGGAGGGGCGGTGGTGAAGGTTGACGGTGCGCCGCCGATGTTGTTTGTCGGCGCCGAGCTGGATCCACTGATTCCGGCGAAAAACGTGCAAGCGTATGCCACAGCCACACCCACTGCGACGTATCGGCTGTTACCGCACGAAGGGCATACGTTGATGGTCGCCAACGGGATGCGGCTGGCGTTTCCATGGATGCTGGAGCGGCATCGGTGAGGGGGGGGGGCGAACCAGGAGAGCGGCGGGTGTCCTGCCCGTATGCTCCCGCAGCGGAGCGGGCGAACTGGCGTTTCATCGGTCGTAAGGGATCAATTGGCGAGGCAGGAGCTTCAGACCAATCCGGGCGAGTCATGATGTGTCCGCTCTGCACACCGAGACCGCAGTGACACTGCCACCGGAAGCGTGGTTCGTCCTTGGCATCATCATCGGCGGTATCTCCGCGTGGCTGATGAGTCGCGCCACTGCCGCGGCCGATCTGGCCCGCGCGCTAGGCGCCGCCGAGTCGCGCGCGAGCGCGGAAGCGGGGCGCTTGCGCGAACAGATCGTCCGCCACGAAACCGAAGCGACGCTGACTGAACGCACGGGCAACGTCGCCGAATTGCTGTCACCGATTCGCGATACACTCGCGCGTTACGACGAACTGCTGGCCCAGATCGGACGCACACAGGCGCAACAGGCGGGGGCGATCGGTGAACGACTCGATGCCGTCGCCCTCGCCGGTGAATCGTTGCGGCGCGAGACACAGCAACTATCGCAGGCGTTACGTGCACCCAATGTGCGTGGACAGTGGGGCGAACTGCAATTGCGTCGCGTCTGCGAGTTGGCGGGCATGCTCGCCTATTGCGACTTCGAGCCTCAAGTGACGGTGCGCAACGACGACGGCGCACACTCTGTCACCCAACGCCCGGATCTCGTGGTGCGCATGCCCGGTGGACGACAGCTCGTGGTCGACGCGAAGGCGCCGTTGGCCGCTTATCTCGAAGCGGTAAACGCCACCGACGATCGCATACGCGCGGCACGCATGGCCGAACATGCGGCGCATCTGCGCGGGCATGTGCAACGGCTCTCGGCCAAGAAATACTGGGCGCAGTTCGCCGACGCGCCCGAGTTTGTCGTCCTCTTTTTGCCCGGCGAAGCATTCTTCGCTGCCGCGATGGAATCCGATCCGTCATTGCTCGAAGCAGCGCTGACCGAACGCGTGTTGCTCGCCACACCAACCACGCTCATCGCGTTACTGAAAGCCGCGTCGTACGGCTGGCGCCAGGAACGTGTTGCCGACGACGCCGCACGCATCGTCGCCCTCGCGCGCGAACTGCAAACGCGACTCATCTCCTTCGACGAACAGTTGGGTGAAGTGGGCCGAGGGTTGCAGCGCGCGGTGACGTCGTACAACCGCGCGGTTGGCAGCCTCGAAAGTCGCGTGCTGGTGAGCGCACGCAAGCTCGGCGAGCTGGGTGTCGATGGCGGCGCTCTGGACGCGCCGCAACCGATCGAGACGCTCGTGCGCGGGGAGGCAGAGTAGGCGCGAGATCGCACGTCACCCTGCGAAAACCGCCCGCCTGCCGTGGAGGGCAGACGGGCGGTTCGCACTGCTGAGAAAGTGATGCGTCGGGCACACCCGCCCGCAGAACTTTATCGCTTAACGACCAGCGAGACGACGGCGACGCGAGGTCACACCCACCGCGGCGAGACCGACCAACATGAGCGCCCACGTGGACGGTTCGGGCACCGTGGTGTTGGCACCGGTGGCGAAATTGGCCCAGAGAATTCCGTTGGAGCCGTAATAGCCACCGGTACTATTCGTCGGAAAATTCAACCCCGCGCCGAAATCATAACGACTATCAGTCCACGTGAGGGTGGGGATGGTGACTACCCCCGTCGCCTGGTCTGGGAACAGTCCCCCGGCGTATTCGGCGCCGACCACGTAGTCGCCCGCCCCAAGCACGACTGAAGCGATGGAAGCCCAGCGATAATCTCCCAAAACGGGATCGGTCGAAAGCACGTTGGCCGATACCACTGACGTGCCGCCGATCGTCCAGATGCCGGCCATGTAGTTACCCAGCGTGCCGCCGTTCCAGACGCCAAGCTGCGTGACCGTCGTGGACGCCGAAAGATTGAACGCCCACCCGAGGGTGAACGGGCGGGTGTCGCCCAGCGTGCCTGTGGTGGCGTACGTGACTGCTGGAGTCTGGGCGCTTGCGGCAGACACGGAGGAGGCGAGCGCTCCGATGACGAGCGTGGAAGCAATGAAGAAACGTTTCACGATGGGGCCCTGCGATTAGAGGTGACTTCAATCCTGCTTGGCAGACACGTCAGTGCAGTTGTCGTGCCAGCTGAGGCCGCTCCGTTTTGTGTATAGCGGAGAGGCTGCACGATAGAAATGCCGGAAATATTGTTGCAGACGGTCCACATACTTTGTGCCCGGACAGCAACAGCGTCGCGTGGATGGGGCG
Source organism: Gemmatimonadaceae bacterium (assembly GCA_043753735.1). Classification (GTDB taxonomy): domain Bacteria; phylum Gemmatimonadota; class Gemmatimonadetes; order Gemmatimonadales; family Gemmatimonadaceae; genus Gemmatimonas. The sequence goes on along the minus strand of JAYUWD010000317.1, from coordinate 17,230 downwards.
CCCTACAACGATCCCAGCAAATCGTCGATCGCCTTCTTGTCGGCGTCTTCCAGTGACTCGGCGCCGTGGATGATTCGCTGAAGAATGTCTACCGCTTCGGCGGCCAGATCTTCGGGATGACGACGATCCTTGTCGAAGCGTACGATGTGGCCGAGCAGGATCGTTTCGAACGGCGGTGTACCGTCATCGTCATCGTCATCGTCATCGTCGTCGCTGTCGTCATCATCATCGTCGTCATCGCGGTCAGCCATCGCCGCTTCGAAATTCGGCACGCTTTCCTTCCACGGCTCGGATGCGTGTGCGTCGGCTTCGAGCGACGAACGCGGCACGAGCGCAAAGAGCCGACACTGCAGACCCGGCGCTTCTTCGTATGCGAAGAGGCCCAGCGAGACTGGTCCGTCGAAGAGATGGAGGTCGAGCAGACGCGCGATCGCTTCGGCGGGCATCGCGCTGCGCGCTACGAGACGACCATCGATATAGGCGGCCAGCGCGGATGATTCGGGCGCACGGGGGTCATCCAGATGCGTGACCAGCAATGGCACCGCCTCTCGCGTGGTCACGAACACCGCAGGACGCGCTTCGGGATCGTGCTCGTCTCCGTGGCCGGAGGGAATTTCAAAATCGTCAGTGGACATGGCGGAAATCAATAAAAGGGAACAGGGAGTTCAACCGCCCGCCGCAACGTCGCTCAAGTCGGTCTTTTCGAATACGGTACCCAGCCAGACGAGCAGCGGCCAGAGTTCAAGTGCAAGAATTGCACACCCAAGCAAGGTACCAACGAGCACCGACCAAACACCGAGTGGACTGTCGAGCACGTCGCTGAGCCAGACCGTGACAATCCCGATCCCGACCGGAAAAACAAGCGCAACCGCGGCCACCAGTGTAGTCGCCCCCGTCGTCAACAAATTCTGTCCCATCGTTTCGAAGCCCCGCGCATCGGTCCCCAAGCGCACCCAAGCCGGAAAGAGCAGAGCCGTCCCGTTCTGGATCGCGAACATCAGGGCATTGAACACCGGGACACCGACCGCGACCGAACACAAGATCGGGATGGTCACGCCGCTCTCCGTCAGCAACGAGGGGTCTTGAACGATCATCACGATCGGCACGACCATCAGCGACCAAACCGTCAGCGTGTGGAGTATGGTCACGCCCGCAATTTCTGCGGTCACGACCTGAAAGCCGGAGAGTGGCATCGTCTTGATGATTGCCAATCGCTGCAGATCGAGTCGCAGGTCGAAGCGCATCCAGAGCGGCCCTAGAAAGAGGAGCATCGCGCCCCAGCCGATCGTGACACCCATGAACACGTCCCCTGCACGCACCGACGCCGAACGGGTGACGATCGCGAGCGTTGCAAGGCCGAGTGTGAAAGCGATGAGCTGTGTGCGCCAAGCACCGCCCCGCATTGCCGCGACGATGTTCTTCCACGTAATCGCAACTTCCGGGCGGCCGGTAAGTGACAGCTTTGGTACGCGCGCGAGTTTGCCAGTGCGCGAGCGCGACTTGCCCATCTGCGACGTGCGGAACCGTTGCAGCCGTTCCGCACGATGTTGAGTGGCCTCGAGCGCGGCCTCTTCGAACGACGCGTCGAGCCGCACCACCCACAGGTAGTGCAACAACAAGATCACGAGTGCGATCGGCGCGACGGTGATCCAGACAGCGCCACTTTGGGTGAAGACCGGCTCGATCACCGCGCGCACTGGCCAGAGAGCATACGACGGAACGGGTTGTTGCAGCGCAACGACAATGGCATTGCCCACGGCGCGAATTCCCACTTCAGCGGCGGCTTTCAGTGGGGCGAGTTGCGTCACCAGTCCAAAGATCATCGCAGCAACAAGCGATCCGAAGACAAGCAGTGGCAACAGACTGCGACGACGCCCCGCGTTCTCGTGTTCCATTGCGTTTGCGCGCACGATCGATGCGCCCAAGCGGTGAAGCGCCAGCACGGAGAAGACGATCCAGAGACTCACCCCCCGCCGCCATCCTTCGAGCGACCCACCACCGCCGCGAAGCAGCACACTCCAGATCAGCGTATTCAGCAGAATCGCCATCTGTACGCGCAGCAGCTTTGCGTGGATCAGCGCGCGACGGGAGACCGGCGCGGGAAAGAGGAATTGCACTTCAGCCGGTGCGAATGCGAGCGTGCCGCGGTCCGCGCCAAAGATCCACCAACGCGCCGCCGACACAAGCAGAACCGCGGCAAACACCGGCACCAACTTGTCGGTAGTGGCGAGCGTAGCCAGCGGGCCGCCACCAAAGCGCGCATTGCGGAAGAGCGCCCACCAGATGTAGAGCGCGCCCATGATGACCGCGGCGACGTAGCGCGGACTGCGCACACGAACGATCTGCGACTTGAGGCGATTGGTGAAGGTGCGTGCGTAGAGAAAGAGCATCGCCGCCATCGGCGACGGCGTACCGATGTTCTCCGTGACGATGGTTGCATCAGAAGGCGAGCTCACGCCGTTGCCGTCGGTGTTGCATCGGAGCCGGTGAGGGCGATGAACATCTCTTCAAGCGACTGTCCGGCCAGTTCAGGACGCCCTGCGACAATCTCAGCGATCGTGCCAAGTGCAACCGCTTCACCGCGGCGGATAACGAGCAAACGGGTACAGAGCTCTTCGACAAGATGCAGCAGGTGCGAGCTGAGAATCACCGCGGTGCCTTCGCGCGCGCGCGCCGCGATCGTTTCTTTCATGCGACGAATGCCCACCGGATCGAGCCCGGTCAGGGGTTCGTCGAGCAAAAGCGCGGACGGTTGATGCAGCAGGCCACAGGCAATGGCGAGCTTCTGTTTCATCCCGCGCGACAGTTCGGACGGTAGCGCGTTCGCTTTGGCGGTGAGCTCCAGCTCTTCGAGCAGCACCGGAATGCGTGGCGCTGCGTCACGCACTCCGTATAATCGCGCCACGAAGTGCAGATGCTCGGTCACCGTCAGGTAGTCGAAAAGCGCCGGTTCGTCGGGAATGAAAGCGAGACGCGATTTGGCCGCGACCGGATCGGTGCGCAGGTCGAATCCACTGATGCGAATACTTCCCGATGTCGGCTGCAAAATGCCCGCAAGTGCGCGCAATGTGGTCGTCTTCCCGGCGCCGTTTGGACCCACGAGCCCCAACACGTCACCTGGGCGTACCACGAACGACAGCGACTGAACGGCAACTGTGTCCCCATACAGCTTCGTGTACCGCTCGACTTCGATCACTTGGCCCCCTGACCGAGCACCAAGGGAGCGGAGAGGACCACTGACAGCGAGACGCCGGACGGCAGGCAGCGTTCGCTGACCGAATTGCGCCGATCGACCACCGCGCCAGCAGCCACGGCTCCAGCGGCGCCGATTATCGCGCCCTTGCTCCCGCCCAGCAGTGCGCCGAGGATCGCGCCTTTCACGGCCGTGCCGAGCGTCGACTGCTTTCCCGTCCTCTCCCTGTCGACCGTGCGACTGGTCGGCGTGGGCGAATCGACCCGCACCGTACCGTAGATCGGCAGAAGCGCGCTGTCAACCTGGACCGACTTGGCGCGGAAGGCAAACTCGGAGCCCGCTTCCGGGGCCGTCATCTCGACCACGATCTGCGAACCGGCGGGCAGTCTGGCGCCGTCAGGACTGAAAGAGTCCGTCGTTGTCGTGATCACGAGCCGGTCGCCAGGGCGGTTGGCGCGGGCGCAGATCTGGCCGTTGGTGCGACCCACGATAACCGTCCCGAATGCAAGCTCATTGTTGCCACTGCCACCCGTGCTGCCAGCGCTCGCCGCGACGGCTTGCCCCGCTGCCGCGTCAAAGTTGACACCGTATGGAACCGGAGTTGCGATGGCCGGCGTTCCTGCAACAAGACCCTGAGGGTCAGCTGGCGCAGCGGGGACGGCAACGGGTGGTGTCGACCGCACCATTACGGTCGGCGTCGCAGGCGAGAGTTGCGACCGGGCGATTGGCGGGGCCGACAGTTTGGGGAGGGCGACGGGGCTGTCGGTGCGGCCTGCAGTGTCGCCCAACAGCGGGGCCGCCGTGATCCTGGGCGTCGCGGCTGCGAGCGTGAGATCGCGGGACAGCAACGAGTCGGCTGTCGAAACGCGTTGGGACCGACGGTCGCAGGCCCCAAGAGCCAAGGCAACAGCAACCGACACGATGTGAAATCCTTTGCTCATGTGCGTCATAATACGGACGATACTCGAATGGGACTGCGTGGCGCCATGTGCTGGGCGGCCCGCCGCATCTGAGTACGCCACCCGCCCACTTGACGTTCCCCAGCTGTAGCTGCTTCGAATTATTTCCTAGACTCCATTGACGACGCTCCCTTTCGCAACAGTGCCCCCGCTCGCGCATCAGGTATTTGTTGCGAGACAGCCTATTTTCGACAGTCGAAATCGTCGTGTTGCGTACGAGTTGCTCTATCGGGCGAACCAGGAAGCAACGGGTGCCGGCGTTGTGTCCGGCGATACGATGTGCAGCGACACGGCGCTACACTCGGTCGTTTCGATCGGACTTGATCGGCTGACAGCGGGTGCCACTGCGTTCGTGAACATTACGCGCGAACACCTGCTCGCCGAGCTGCACAAGATTTTTGATCCGACCACGGTCGTGCTTGAGCTGCTCGAGTCGATTGACGGGGATCCGGAAGTCGTTCAGGCGTGCAAACGTGCCGTGGCCGACGGATACAGCCTCGCACTTGACGACTACGACGGTCGCGAGTCGCTCGATGTGCTTCTTCCGTTGGCCAAGATCATCAAGCTCGATGTGCTCAACCGAGATCTCGCGTCGCTGAAACCGCTGGTTAAGAAGCTGCTGGGGCTGGGACTGGTGGTGCTGGCGGAGCGAGTTGAGACCGGCGAGGTGCGCGCCGAGTGTCAGAAAATGGGATTCTCGCTCTTTCAGGGCTACGTATTCAGTCGCCCGGAAACGCTCGACGGTCGCTCGATGTCGGTGGAGCAGGGGACAATGTTCAACATCATCTCACTGCTTCGTGATCCGCAGGTAAAAGATTTCGCGTTGGTGGATGCATTCCGTTCGAATCCTTCGTTGTCATTCGGATTGCTGCGGGTCGTCAACTCCGCATCGTTCGGGTCGCGCGCTGTGGAGTCCATCGACCACGCCATTCGCTTGACGGGACGCGAAGTGTTGTCGCGCTGGATGTTGGTGATGCTCGTTGCCACTGTGGGCCGCGGTGATCCAGTGGCGGGCGAAGCCGTGGCGCAGGCGCTCGTGCGCGGTCGCTTCTGTGAACTGTACAGCACCAGGACCGGCTCGGGCGATCCATCGGCACGGTTCCTGGTGGGGCTGCTTTCGCGCATGGACGTGTTGCTTGGCATGCCCATCGAGCAGGTGCTTGAACGGTTGCCCGTGAGCGCCGACATGCGCGATGCACTGTTGAGTGGCACTGGCCCGCACGCGCCGGTGTTGTCGCTGGCGGTTGCATACGAGTCGGCCGACTGGACCAAAGTCGATGCCAGCAAGCCCGATACGCTTAGCCCGTTGCCGGTGCTCGCCGAGATCTATGGCGACGCCGTCGCGTGGGCAGTGGAGCGGTTGAGCAGCACCAACACGTGATAGGCGCTGAGAAGCGGTAGAACTCAGGGACGCGCTGCCGGCAGATCCTGAGGGCGACCGATGTTGTAGACCAGTGAATCGCGTTTGTTCGTGGCCAGTTCTGCGGCGTTGGCATCGCCAGGCGGCCGACTGAAAGGCAACAGGATGGAGATGCGCCGATTGGCCGGTGCAAACGGGTCTTCAGGGATGCGGGGCTTGGTAGCGGCATAGCCGCGAACCTCGACTATGCGTCCGTCGGTCACTCCAGATGCCTGAAGCACGCGCCGAGCTGCGTTCGCGCGATCCGCTGACAGCTCCCAGTTGCTGTAACTGGCATCCGTGCCAAACATCGCCGCATCGGTGTGACCTTCAAGCACAACGGCATGCTGGAACGTCGCGAGTTCGGTGCCGATAAGTTCTAACGCCAGCGTTGTAGCGGGCTTCATGTGGGCGGAGCCACTCGGGAAGTACACATCACCCCGTTCGGATTCGACCAGCTCGATGCGCAGTCCGTCGTTGGTGACCTGGATGTCGATGATCGCGTTCAGCTTCTTCAGCGATTCGTTTTTCGCGAGCTTGTCCTGAATCTGCGCCTTGAGAGTCTCGAAGGTGCGCTGTTCGGACGAACGAACGATCATGCGCAAGGCCGTCTTTTGAACGTTGGCGGGGGTTGTTCCGGTCGACAGCGGACTGGCACCGGCGCCATAGCCCTTTTTGTAGCCAACCGGATTGGCGAAGTAGCCCTCGATGGCCTGCTTCGTCTTGTCGTCCATGCCCAGAATCCACATCACCATGAAGAACGCCATCATGGCGGTGACGAAGTCCGCGTAGGCAACCTTCCACGATCCACCGTGGTGGCCACCACCGCGGATGATCTTCTTCTTGACGATGACGATCTTTTTCCCGCCGCGCGCCGCCATTCTACGCGGCCTTCTTGCGCGTCATTTCTTCCAACTCGGCGAAGCTCGGACGTTCGTGCGGTTCAATGTTGCGGCGTGAGAACTCGACTGCGGTCATCGGCGCATCGCCGCGTGCAAACGAGAGCAGCGCCGTGCGCACGCAAAGCATGTAATCGTGCTCTGCGTGGATGCGGTTCTCGAGCGCCTTGGCGATCGGTCCGAACACACCGTATGCCAGCAGAATACCGAGGAAGGTACCGACAAGTGCGGCCGCAACTTTTTCACCGATCTCTGAGGCGGCACCACCGATCGAACCCATTGTGATGATGACGCCAAGCACAGCGGCAACGATGCCGAAGCCGGGCATCGCATCACCGACCGCGGTGACCGCATGCGGCACCTGCATCGCTTCGTGGTGATGCTTGTCGAGGTCGACGTCGAGAATGTCGGCGAGGTTGTGATCTTCAACGGTACCCGTCAACAGCACCTTGAGCGTGTCGCAGAGCAGCGACACCGCGTGATGGTTGGCCATGAACGTCGGGTACTTCTGGAAGATGTCGCTCGATTCGGGCGTTTCGATGTGTGACTCGAGGCCGACCAGGCCGTCCTTGCGCGCCTTCTGAAAGATCTCGTAGAGTACCTGCAGCAGTTCGGCGTACGCCGTCGCGCCAAACGGATTTGGCTTCAACAGTCCGATCGTTTGCGTCAGGCTTGCCTTCAGCACCGCCGGAGAGTTGGCAATGATCATGCTGCCTAAACCAGCCCCACCGAGAATGAGAAACTCGTTGGGTTGGATGAGTACGCCGATTTGACCGTGGTGCATCAGGTAGCCCCCGATCACGGCGCCAAACACAATCACCAATCCGACGATGACGAACACGACTGAACTCTCGGAGTCTAAGTGGAAGAATCAGTAACGAACGACCGCGGCGGCGCGGTGCGCTGGCGGACCATACATGACGATCTGCTGCGCGGCATGACACATGCTTTGAGCAATCGTGTGGGAACGATCCTGGCTGCGGTTACGCTGCTCGAAACGGTGCGGTCCGGGGGTGTTCAACCCCTCGAGCTGTTGCGACTTGAAGCCGGCCGACTGGAAACATTGCTGCAGGCGCTGCGACAGCTGCCGCGTCGCAAGGAGCAGTCGTTGGAGCCGTTGCTTCCCACCGACGCTGCGCGTGCTGCGATCGAGCTGTACGCCCATCATCCCCAAGGGCGGGATGTTGCCTGCGTCGTGCATCTCGACGGCGACCTGATGCCCGCGTGGGGTGACGCCTCGGCGGTTGAACTCGCGATCGCGGCTGCACTCACCGGTGCCCAACGACACGTCCGCGCAGGCGAAAGCCTGGCCATTCACATCAGCAGCACGGACGACGCTGTGCATTTCGATGTGCGTTTCGATGTGCGCGGCGAACTCACCAGCGCGATCAGCAGCGACGATGACATCCAGCCCGAGCTGGCAATCGACGCCAGTGCGGCCAGCTGGCTGGTCAGCGAATGCGGTGGTCGCGCGCAGGCGCATGCGACTGGAATCGTGATAGACGTACCGACGCTCGCGGCCGCTCGACGCGCGCGAACGCGCTGATCGTGCAAGCGCCGACGGCGTAGGCGCCGCCTTATTTGTCGCCGCGCGTTTCACGAGGAGGGCGCGTGAGGCGTGACGGCGGGAGCATCGACGGCATCGACAGCTTCATCAACGGAAGCGTCGACAGGCGCGGCGCCGACGCCAAGCGATGCCAGCCAGGAGGTTGCGTCCGGGTTTGCGGTGGCGCGCTGGTTTTCAGTCGCTACCTGCTGCGCGATTTCTCCACGCAGAATCTTGAGCTCTGGCGGCGCTTCGATGCCGATGCGCACAGTGCCGCGATCGCAGGATACGACGACGATGCGAATGCCGCCTTCAATCAAGATCGAGTCGCCGACGCGACGTCCAAGAATGAGCATGGCTGTTCAGACCAGCTGCATCAGTGTCTGGAGCATCTCGTCCGCCGTCTTGATCAGCTTCGACGCGGCCGTGTACGCCTGCTGGACGCGCATCATGTTCGTCAATTCTTCATCGGTGTTCACGCCGCTTACCGACTGTCGCCGCGATTCCGCCTGGTCCGTAAGGGAACGATAGATCGTGGCGTTGTCGCTTGCCCCATTGACCGCGACGCCGATCCCTGTCACCATCGTGCGGTAGAAGCCGGCAAAGGAACCGGTTTCGGGCGGACCGCTTGGGATCGCAAGGAACGAGACCGTGCCAGCCTTCGTGCGCATCGCCGAAATCGCGATCGCGTTAGCATTGTTCGTCGGCGCGTTGACATCTCGGCTGGCGGTGATCCGTGTGGCGTCGGCGGAGATCACAGCATCGAGTCTGATCGTGCTTGCGCGCACCGGATTCGCGGTTGTGCCAGCGTCGAAGAAATTGCCAGCTGCCGTACCCGGAATCGCGGCGCCATTGAACACGAAGCCCTGCACGTGTTCGGCGTTGACACCGGATACCAATTGCGCGGCCAGTGCATCGAGTCGATTGCGCGCGCCAGCTACATCGTTGTTGATAAAGTCGAGCAGCGACTTCAATTCCCCGCCAAGTGGTGACAGCGCATCCTGTGAAGTGCCCAGCGTCACCTTGATTGGAATGTCCGACGGTGTCACCGCAGGCATGAGTACCGGAGGCACGAGCTGCGACGTAAGTGGACGTGCCGTGATGCCATCGACAAGTGTGGAGTTGCCGATGATCACCGACACACTGCCGTCGATCTGATCGATCACGCGCACGCCGGCGAGCTTGGAGAGCGTGTCGATCTTGAGGTCGCGTTCGTCGCGCAGGTCGTTGGCGGTATGGCCATCTCCTTCCGACGTCACGATGCGACCATTCAAATCGGAGATCTGCAGCGCCGTCTGATTAATGGTCGCGATCGTGTTGCTCACCCGATCGAGCGTCGACGAGCGCGCCTGGGTGAGTTGAGAGTCGAACTGGTTGAAGAGACTGGCGGCCTGACGGCCACGCTGTTGCAGCACCGCTTTCGCCGCTCCGCTGTTTGGCGAAGTCGCGAGATCGCTCCAGCCGCCCCAGAACTGATCGAGTGCGTTGGAGAGCCCTGCGTCAGACGGCTCACCGAACACCGACTCCAGCTGGCCGACGAGATCGCGGCGCATTTCCGAGCCCGAGGCAAGTCCGTTCGCCGAGCGAAAGCTGTCGTCGAGCAGGATGTCGCGCTTGCGCACGACGGTTGCAACGGTGACACCGGAGCCAATGCTGCCATATGAAAAACGGACTGGCGGCGTCGCCTGCAGCACGGCTTCCTGACGCGAGTAGCCTGGCGTTTGGGCATTCGCGATGTTTTGCGAGATCACCTGGAGCGCGGCCTGTTGCGACAGGAGCGCGCTGCGCGCGATGCTGAGCAGTCCGGAGTTGGACATCAGGCGGTCCGGTTCACGAGAATTCCACGCGGCGCATTCGATGCTGCCGCGGCCGGTCCTTCCGAGTCATACGTGGGGAGACTGGACGGCGCGCCGACGAGCGTACGCACATACTGGTCGCCAGCGTTCAACGCTTCGCGAAGCAGTTTGCGATTCATGCCGACTTCGCGTGTAAGCAGGTCTGCCGCCATTTGCAACCGCTGACGCGCTTCGCGCAGGCGACCATCGATCCGGTCGCCCAGCGACTGCTCGAGATCCCGAAGCGTGAGATCCTCCGAACCGCCGAGGAGCACGTTGAGCTGACGACGACGCTGACGTGCCTGACCAAGCGTTGCAAGAATGCGATGCGTTGCGAAGGTGCTGTCGTCGACCCCCTGAATATCGTCGCCACCGACTGCCGCACGCTGGTGACGCATCTGTGCGATGAGATCGTCGAGCAGACGACGTTCACTCACGAGGGCATCGTGGAGTGCGTCGAGGAGCGCCGTCGTCGGCGGTCCGAAGTTCACCGCAGCGTCGTAGTTGAGCAAAGTCGGCGACATCAGTTGGCGGATGAGTCGGTGTGCGTCGGAGACGCAGGGGCAGCGGTCGAGTCGTTCAAAGTGCGGAGCTGGCGATAAAGCGCCTCACCAAGTCCACCTTCCCAGTGCTTGGGAGTTTCGGCAGCAAGGTGCGCATCCATCAGTGATGTGAAGATGTCTTCACCACTTCCGCCTGAAACAGTTCCTTCCTGCTGTGGAACGGTGTCGCGCATCGCCTTGAACAGCTGCTGTACAAACACGCCCTCAAGTTGACCGGCAACCTTTTTCAGGTCGGCGTCTTTCTTGGTGACGGCAGTGGCCAGAGTTGCCACTTGCACGCGGGGTGCCACCGGATCGATCATCGGACAATCACCTCGGCGGTGATAGCACCCACTTCGCGCAACGCGACGAAAATCGCGGCGATCTCACTCGCTGGCGTCCGTACCGCTTGCAGCGATGCGGCCACACGCTGTACTGAAACACCGGCCGGAAGACGAACACTGCCCGGCACCGGATTCGTGTCGGACGCAGTCTCCTTCCCGATCGCGAGTGTGATCACACCATGACTAACGACTGCGGGGCCAACCAACATTTCACCACCGGCCACGACTGTTCCATCCTTCGCATCTATGACCAAACGCGGCGCGCGCTCCGGACGAATCGAAAGTTCGCGAATTTTGGTGTAGGCAGTTGGACGTGACACAGTGTCGGCGAGTGTGACAACAACGGACCCTTCGTCTTCGACGATCGCCGTCTTGGCGCCCATCGACGCGTTGATCGCCTCGGCGATACGTGTGGCCGTGCCGAGATCAGGTTCGCGGAGCAGGAGACGTGATGTTGCGGCAACCACCGGGCGCGCCAGATCTGCTTCAAGTACGCCGCCGGTCGGAATGCGACCGCTGGTTTCGTGCGTCGGTGTGTAGCGCGTCGTCGATCCCCCTTCGCTGATGAGGAGGGACCCCTGGGCCGATGCCATTGGCGGACCGCTGGGGTCGCTCACCAGTGGCGTCATGAAGAGCGAACCGCCGCGCAATGAGCGCGCGTCGCCGATCGAGGACACATTCACTTCAAAGCGACCACCCGCACGAAGGAACGGTGAGACTTCGGCCGTGACGAGCACCGCCGCGACGTTGCGCATGCGCACGACATCGGGGGGCACTTCGATGTTGAAGCGACGCAGAATGTTGATCACGCTCTGCACCGTCGGACCACCGGTTTGCGACCCGATCGCCCGATCTCCAGTGCCGTCGAGACCGATCGCGAGACCATAGCCAACGAGTCGGATGGGCAGCGCCCCTTCAGGCGATGTGATGTCGCGGATTTTCACGTCGCCCTGTGCCCGCGCGAGCGCGGGCATCAGCAGCGCGGTCACGATCGCCACCACTACGCGAACGCGTATGGTGCGCGAGATCCTGACGGTGTTGCTCATGGCAATACTCCGCCCAGCAGCTTCATGATGATCGATCTGGACGGCTTGCCCAGCGTGCCAACGGCCGCGTATCCCACTTGCAGGTCGGCGACACGACTCGATTCGATGACGTTTTGCGTGGAGATGTCCTGCACACGCGCCCACCCGGTCATCAGGATGTCCTGCGAGTTCTTCTCGACGTTGATTTTCTTTGTTCCCTTGAGCTGCAGCAGTCCGCCAGCTCCGATGGCTGCGACGCGCACGCTCATTTCGTTCTGAAAGCGGTTTTCACGCTTGGCCGATCCGCGCTGCTGTTGATCGGATTTCTTGCGGGAATCGAGACCGCCGCCCTTCGACCCGGTTGGAAGATTCGCGGTGATCGACACGCCGCTGGTACGCGTATCGGTCGCGTTGTTTTCCGTGACTGCCGTGGAGATCGTGTAGTCGTCGATGAGGATCGTGATCACATCGCCCACCACAAATATGCGGCGGTCGGTGGTCCACGATTCGCGCACCGGCTTGGGTGCCGAAGCCGCGGGCACCGCGCCGGCGGGCGCCGTCGCGGTCGGCGTGGGCGGTGTTTGTGCGTCGAGTGGCATCACGAGCGCCGACACGAGCAACGTGACGAGCGTGGCGATCGATGACCACGGGCGACGATTGGAAACGGAACCCATCTGGGGTTGCCTCAGCGGAGACGGACGGTGTTCGGCGCGACGGCAACACCGTCGAGCCGACGAGAGCGATCGATACGCACACCAACAGGAGCACCCAGCGACGCCGTGTTCATGGCGACCCCGGTGAGTACGAGCTTGAGCGAGCCGTCCTGCCAGATTACCGTGACTTGAGCGCCCGCCGAAACCAGCGGTGGCGCCATGATCGCAGGCACTCGAAGCACTTCACCGACAGCAACCGGACGTCGCACAACCCAGCCAGCGACCGCACGCGTTGTATCTGGCATGCTGTTCCACGGCCACACGATCGTGGTGTCGATCAGTGCGATGTCGTCAGCGCGGATGGTGTCGCCAGCCGCAAACGCGCGCTTGGACACGGGCCAGGTCACGCGACGCATGCCCCTCGGCAACGTCGGCGCTTCGACCGCCGCAGTCGGTGATGCGGACTGAGAGGCCGACTGTGCGTGCGCGATCATGCTGCTGCACATCAGTGAAGCGACGACACCAGCCACGGTGATCGCAAGCAGTTGCGTGCGCGGCGACAGGGCGGAAAGAGGCATGACGAGAATCAGCGCGTCAGGTTGTTGGCCATCTGACCCATCTCGTCGGCGTTCTTGATCGCCTTCGAGTTGATCTCATACGCGCGCATGGCAGTGATCATCTCCACCATTTCCTGCACGATTTCGACGTTGCTTCCTTCGAGACTTCCCTGCTGCAACGTGCCCATGCCAGCATCGCCAGGCACGCCGATCACCGGCTCGCCTGAAGACGCGGTGGGTGCGTAATTGTTGCCACCGAGTGACTGCAGACCCGAGGGATTGGCAAATGCCACGAGATCGATCCTGCCGATCTCGGTCGGCTGAAGATCCTTGCCGCGACGGACCGACACGATCCCGTTCTTCGAGATGTTGAGTTCTGACGCGTCTGTCGGGACCCGGACCGGCGGCTGCAGTGCCCAGCCATTGCTCGTGACCAGCACTCCCTTGTCGGAAATCTGAAAGCTGCCGTCGCGCGTGTACGCTGTGTTGCCTCGGCCGTCGTCGAGCTGGAAGAAGCCATTGCCTTCGATCATAACGTCCATGTTACGACCGGTCTGCTCGACGGTGCCCTGATCGTGCATGCGCATGATGCCGGCGAGGCGAGTACCGCGACCGACCTGAATTGCAGGCGCGGTCTCCGCGTTTGGATCGCCGAGCACCTGCTGTCCCTGAATCGACTGATAAAGCAGGTCTTCGAAGTGGGCGCGGCTGCGCTTGAAGCCCGGCGTATTGACGTTGGCCAGGTTGTTGGAAATGACTTCGGTGCGAGTCTGCTGCGCCATCATGCCGGTAGCGGCGGCGCGGAGGGCCGGATCCATAGTCTTCCTTTAGATAGGCTTGCCGAGTTCGGTGGTCGCGATCCCGCGCACCGAGTCGATCGTGGAGAGCGTTTTCTGTGCGGCACCGTAGCGGTGCAGGACGTCGATCATCGACGTCATTGCCGACATGGTGTTGACGTTCGATTCCTCGACGAAGCCTTGCATGACATGCCGTTCGTTGGGCGGAACGATTTGACGGGTGGCGTCAGGCACAAATCGCGTACCCCCTTCGTGCTGCAGATCGGCACCCTTCGCGACGCGCTCGATGCGCAGTCGTGCGACCTGGTGTCCATCGACTTTCAGGCTGCCGTCTTCTCCGATTTCGATCTTGCCGTTTCGGATCTGGATCGGACCGTCTTCACCCAACACTGCGTTTCCTCGGCTATCCACCAAGCGCCGATCGGCGTCGAGCGTGAAGCTGCCATCCCGCGTAAAACGATCGCCGTTTGGCGTCTGGGTGACGAAGTAGCCGTCTCCCTTCACCGCGACGTCGAGCACGTTGTGCGTCTCCGTCAACGTTCCCGGCGTGGTGTCGAGGGCGGTGTCGGTGACCGCCAGCGCGTTCCCCATGAGTCGCGCGAAGGGCGTTTCTGCCTTGAAGCCGCGGGTGGACGCGTTGGCCAAGTTGTTGGCAAGCACTTGCTGCCGATGCTCCATCATCTGGAGCGCGGAGGCTGCGCTGCTGAGGCCGTTCATACGTACCGGATCGGGCATGACTCACTCGGTTTGGGGGCGATCTCGACATCCTGAAACAGCAACGGTCGGGCCAGATGGGCCCGACCGTAGGAGAAATCGCCAGAGTGTTGTCCTGTAATGCTTTAGCTCAATGTCGCGGTGCCGCTTCAGCTTCTGTCGCTGGTGCAACCACGGCAATTCATGCCGTTGGAGGCCGAAGTTGCCGACTGGTCGGGTTGATGGAGAGGAGCATTGCGACTGCGTCCAGTGACAATCCGGTCCGCCAGGCGATCTCCGACGGCTCCGCACCCGAGTCGGCCAGCGCCTGAACGGCCTTGGGGGTGCGACTGCCGCTGAGCTTGCCGCCCTTGCTGCCGCTTTTGGGGCGGCCGGTTGGCGCAGAGGTGCGGTCGGCCTGACGGCTCCGGAGGTAGCTCAAACCCGTCAGGGTAAAGCCGGTCAGTGCGATGGCGCCCAGAAGCACAGGGAGCGCGAGACGACGAACAGGCTCGGGCAACGTGCTGCTCGAGAAGGCGATGACGGCACGTGTGGCCGTGTTCATGCTCTGGACGGCCGTGGCGCTTGTCGTCATGAGACCGCTGATCATGCGACGGGACTCGGGCTGCGTTGCGTGGGCGACTGCCGGCTGGAGTACGAGCGCACCCGCCGCAACACCACCAACCGTGACACCAATGCCGAGTGCGACGATGACGGCGGCCTGCTTGAGTTGCCCTTTCACTTGCAACGTGATCACGCGACGCTTCCACGCAAGGGTTTCAGCTCGACCCGCAACTTGCTGAGCGCCTTGGAGCGAATCTGCGAGACGCGCGACTCGGTCAGCTCGAGCACCTTTGCGATCTCGTGCAGCTTGAGCTCTTCGAAGTAATAGAGTGACAGCACGACACGTTCCTGATCCTTGAGGCGCAGGATCGCATCCTTGAGGTGGGAGACTTCCTGTTGATGCGTAAGACTGTTTTCTACTTCGGAATCTTCACCGCTCGAAAGCATTTCAGCGGGAGTCGGCGCGTTGTTCTCGCGCTCGCCCGGTGCCCGATCGAGTGGAATGTGATGCGCGCCCTCGACATCCGCCTGCCAGCGCCAGAGTGTGTCCATGTCGACGCCGAGTTGTTCGGCGAGTTCGCGATCGTCGGGACCACGCCCATGCACGCGCATCCATGTTTCACGCGCGGCCGACATCTCGCGCGTCTTGCGACGGATCGAGCGGGGCACATGATCCTGTTTGCGCAGTTCGTCGAGAATTGCGCCCCGAATGCGTGGTGCGGCGAAGGTGCTGAACGCGAGTCCACGCGAGGCGTCAAAGCCTTCGAGGGCCGTCATCAGGCCGATCGTGCCGGCGCTCACCAATTCGTCAAAATCCGCGCGCACTGCGAGTGTGCGCGAAACCTGACGCGCGACGTGATGCACGAGCCCCAGATGTTCCTCCAGCAGGCGGTCGCGGGCACTGTCGTTGCCGGCGTGGTACGACTGCCAGAGCTTCGCGTTCATGGACACGGATCCTTGAGGAGTTGCAATCGCCACGGTCAGACACCTGGTCGGGAGTGTGTGGCACCGGCCAGCGTGCGCATCACGACATCGTGAGCGGCAATCGCTGCGGGTGAGCCTGCTGCTGCGTCCGGGAAGGGCATTCCGGCGCGGAGGGCGGCATCGAGCGTTGGATCGGATGGAACCGCGCCAGCGAAGCGCAGGGCGGTTCCGAGAAACTGTCGTGTGCCGGCGTCGACGGCGTCGAAGCAGCGAGCGGCATCACGCCCGTCGTGTCGGTTGACGAGAAGTTCTTGTGGAAGGGCACCGAGACGGACTTGTACTGCCTTGCACAGCGCGTAGGTCGCAGCAAGCGACACGGGATCGCCACCTGCGGTGATGGCCAGCAACCGTTCACCGGCGTGCGGTGTGAATGCCGCCGCGACGGCTTCAAATCGTGAGCCGCAATCGACGACAACGAGATCCATGCCGTCGGAGAGTGAGCTCAATCGACGCATGCAGGCGCGTCGTTCTGCCGCAGTGAGTGCACTCTGTTCGCCCGTGCGCGACGCACCGCCGGCAACCAGTGTGAGGGTGGTACTTACCGGTGTCGCTGCATCGGCCGGCGAAACGCGCGCTCCCCGCAGATCCTGCCAACCCGCGCGCGGCTTCACGGCAAGCATCAATGACAAGGGACCAACAAGATCATCCGCATCAACCAACAACACGCGATACCCCTCACCCGCGGCCGCGACTGCAAGCAGTGCAGAAATCATCGTCGTGCCACTGCCACCACGTCCACTCGCACACAACAACGTTGGCACCCCGCGCGCCGCATCATCACGGAGCATGGAACGCTGGGCGTCCAAACCCCGCGGACGACCGCGCAGCAACGCATCAAGCTGCGTCGTGTTGTTGTTGCCGCCGAGTGTCATCGTGCTCACGCGGGCGTCCAGTCGGATTCCACATCAGCAGACAGGCCGTACGCGCGGAGAATGCGGGACACGCCAGGCTTCACATCGGTTGGCACATCCTGACCGTCGGTGACCCAGCGCGTTGGCAGACCAATCGACAGCGCGAGATCGGCCACGCCTGATTCACGCGGCACCTCGTCGATCTTGCTGAGCAACACATGCGTTGCACCACGATGCTGACGCGACGGCGCATAGGCGCGCCCCACGTCAATGGCGAGATCGGCGCGCAACGTGGCCGGCAGCACCAGATGCACTTCGTCAGGGGCCAAGGCGTCGAGTAGTGCACGCCAGCGTTCAGTCAGCTCCGCCGAAGCGGGGCTGCGTCCCGG
>JAYUWD010000316.1:0-4330 GCA_043753735.1 Gemmatimonadaceae bacterium | reverse complement strand
GGCGTCGGCCAGTGCGGCAATGAGTCCGGCCAGCGTAAGACCGAGCAGCGCCGCCGTCGCGACGCGGGTGGGTGCGTCCGTCGGGAGCGGAACGCGATCCGCAGCGAAGATCACACTGTCCGCCGTGACGAGGCGTGCCCGACTCCCATCAGGACGGTGCACGACGAATGCGGCGAGATGATCGGCGAGATAATCGGGAAGAAAGGCCTCATCCCATTTGCTGAGTGGCGTGTCTGCGTTGCGCCCCAGCGCGATCTCGATGCCTGCGTATGTCGGCAGGTCGGACTCCGTGATGCGGGCTGTTTCGTTGCGCCAGCTATGACCACCACCTGGAACAGTAAGCGCGGGCTTGAGCGTGCCAAGCAGAACACGATCGATTGCATCGCGAATGCGAGTTGCACAGTTGTCGCGATAGTAGTCGTACCGATAGAACTTGTTTTCGTCGCGCGCATTCCATGCAACAAACTCGAACAGCGCCGCTTTCTCAACTGGTGTGAACGCAAGCTCCTGACGACGGATGCGTCGGTTGTCGCGTCGATAGAGATCGTTGAACGCCAGTGTATTGAAGCCGGCCATCCAGTACTTGGTATCGCCGGTCAGGAAATTCACGAGAAAGTTCGGCTGATTGAAATCGAACATTCCCCAGTTGAACGCGATATCTTCGCCGGTGGTGCTATCGTGCACCACCAGTGCGAGATGGCCGAAGCGTTCAAACACTTCATCGCCAGGCCCATATGTGAGCAGCGAAATCGACAATCGAATGCCGCGCGCCGCGCGCAAGCTGTCGACCGTTGCGCTCACACCGGGCGGCGACGGTGGCGGCGTGGATTGAGCCACCAGCGACGTCGCAGTGGCGCTCGTCAGGAATGTGAGCGCCACGAACACGAACGCCGCGAATACAATTGCCGCAAGACGGCGGCGCATCAGAAGCGAATCTCTTTCCCGTCGTCGGCCGCGCGATAGATCGCTTCGAGAATCTTGTGCACCTGCACCTGATCGGTCGGCGGCTCGTATGGTGCCACGCCTTGAATCACCGCCAGAAAGTGCGCAATCTCGGCCCGGTAGCTTTGCAAAAAAGGGCTTTCCCGCGAGGCAGCTCCCGACGGGGACACGTCCACGGGGCGTCCGTTCAACTCCTTTATGACACGAAGTGGAGAGAGTCGCGCCGCGCCGCGCGTCGCGTGCACTTCAAACCACCAGCGATCTTCGTTCCCGATGTATGTCGACGCGACATCGATTGAAAGTGACATGCCGCCTTCGCACTCAAGCAGGACTTTCATGGACTCCTCGACGGCTGCAGCAGCCCGCCCACGGCGCATGCTCGCGGACACACGCACAGGAGCCGGAGAATCGGCCAGCCAGAGCGCCAGATCGAGCAATGGGAAGCCGTGTTCCTGAAATGCGCCACCGCCGGCTTCAGCGCGACTGTTGCGCCACCCGTCGGCCCCGCGCTTGACCTGGAACGCGCCGCAACGAATCGATGTCACCTGCCCCAGTTCCATGTTGCGAATGAACTGGTCGAGTGCCTGCACGTCGGTACGAAAGCGATGGTTGTGGCCGACCACCAGCCGACGATCTGCCTTCTGCGCCGCGGCGATGCAACGTTCGACGCCACGCGACGTCAACGACAGCGGACGCTCACAAAGCACATGCAGCTTGGCGCGCAGCGCGCTGAGCACGTGCGGCTCGTGCAAATGATTGGGCGTCGCAATGACGACTGCATCAAGTTCGTCGGAGTCGAGCAGCTCTTCGAAATCGGTGAATACGTCGGGCACGCCAAACCGGTCGGCAAGCGCGCGCGCTTTCGCTCCATCGTTGTCGCACAGTGCGACGAGGGATGCGCCGCGCAGTTTGGCGAGGACAGGAATGTGCGTCAACTGGGCAATGGCGCCCGTACCAACCACGGCGATGCGTACGCCGTCCTTCATGCCGCCTCCGGAGAGAAAACTTCAGTCCGCGAAGCTGACCACGGTCCCAGGGTAGTAGTGGGCCAGAATCGTTCGCGCGTCCTGCCCTGCGCGCGCCCGTCCGATCGCACCCCATTGGCACATCCCAACCCCGTGTCCGTTGCCAGCGCCGCGCAAAGTTATGCCAGTAAGGTGCCCGTGATTTCGCGCTTCACGATCGATGGAAAAATAAGTACTGAACAGGATCGCGCCACGCACATCGCGCAACACTCCGCGCACATCATTCGCACGGATTCGCACGTCGCCTCGTTCAGTACGCAGTAGCAGTTCGCCCACGCGCCCAGAGGCGGTCCGCCCGGCCACTTCCACCTCACGAACGACTGTCGGCTTCGGCGCGTTCGCACCAGTCGCCACCAGCGCTCGGCGCACCGCTTCGTTCAACTGGGCTTCGTCGAGTTCGGCCGTCCAGTGATTGCGCGGAGAGAGGTCGCAGAACGGCTTGCCTGACGCCGGATCGAGATCGTCGACGGCCTGCAGATAGGGCTGGCTCCGCGCGTCACGCCACGCGTCGGTTGGCACGGCGGAACGCCCGCCGCATGACGCCGAATAGGGTGCGTCGACCAACAAACCGCCGTAGCGCAACACAAGCCCCGCTGTTGCATCGACGGCCTGGTTCACGATCGGATGCTCGGTGTCCGCACCCAGGTACACCTGATTCTGTACGGTCGCCACCATGTCGTACGCACGCGTCTGCTGCACCGCCTCGGCGCTCGGCACGCGCATGTAGGCATAACTGCGCGCCGCGATCGCTTGAGCTTCCATGGCCGCCCGATCACTCGCCACGCGGGTGCCCAACTCGGTCGGCACGACGCCTTTCAGGTAGTCTTCGACGGCGATCCGATTGACGACGAGAATGCCGACGTCAGTCGCGGTGAACCACAGCTCCCCTCGATAGCGATGCCCGTTGTACTTCAGCATGCCGTCGGTTGCCGTCGTGCGAACGACAAAGGGCCCCCGCCGCCAAGGGGTCGCATCGTCGCCCTCGCCGGCAATGCGGAGCAAACCACCCTTGCGTTCGATGCGCCAAGGTTCGGTGCCACTGCCGTTTACCAGCGGCTGCGTCCCGCCCTGCTCGTCGACTCGCCACGTTGTGGTCGATGAAATGGGTGCGACGGTCACACCAGTCGCCAACGCAATGCGGGCGTAGCGATCGATTCCATCGAGTCGACCATGCAACTCACTGCGAGTTCCCCCGCCGCTCACTGCCTGCTGCACGCCGCTGGCCGGGCGAGCACTCGCTGGTCTTGCGCGCGACGACGGCGCACAGGCCACAGCAAAGGCTGCAGCCGCAACGATCGTCGACATCGCGCCGGCGACGATCGACTCAGCACGCAGCGGCAGTCTGGCCACGCTCAGTCGCGACCGGCGAGCGCTGCAACCAGCGCGCGATCGAGGCGATCAAGTGTCGCGTCGATCTCGGCGTTACCGTGCGCGGCCGACATGAAAGCCGCCTCGAAGGGCGACGGAGCGAGTGAAACACCGCGACGGCGCGCCGCGTGAAAGAACCGCTTGAAGAGCGCAGTGTCCGACTGCTTCGCGTCTTCAAAGGTGCGGACCGGTTCCGCGCGAAAGAAGAATCCCCACATCGATCCGGCATGACTCGCCGTGAACGGAACTCCGTGCCTTGTCGCGATGTCACGCATGCCAGCAACAAGCTTGGCCGTCTGCGCCGTGATCTTGTCGTGCAGATCGCGCGTGAGCATGCCAAGCGTTGCGATGCCGGCCGCCATCGCCAGCGGATTGCCTGAAAGCGTGCCCGCCTGATAGACCGGACCTGAAGGCGCGATGCGCGACATGAGCTCACGACGCCCGCCATAGGCGGCCACGGGCAAGCCACCGCCGATAACCTTGCCCAGTGCGGTGAGGTCGGGAGTGACATTGAAGCGCTCGCGCGCTCCACCGTAGGCGATGCGGAAACCAGTCATGACTTCATCAAAGACGAGCAACGCCCCTGTTTCGTCAGCAATGCGGCGCAAACCGGGAATGAAGTCGGGTGTGGGTTCGATAAAGCCACCGTTCCCTACGATCGGCTCGAGCATGATCGCGGCGAGCGGAAATTCACGCGCGATACGCTCGACAGCTTCGAGATCGTTGTAGGCGCAGGTGAGAGTGAGCTTGGCCAGCGCTTCGGGTACACCGGGCGAATCGGGAAGTCCGAGGGTCGCAACGCCAGAACCGGCACGCACCAGAAACCCGTCCGCGTGGCCGTGGTAGCATCCTTCGAACTTGAGGATGTGTTCGCGCCCTGTGACAGCACGGGCCAGCCGCGCAACGGTCATCGCGGCTTCTGTCCCGCTCGACGTGAAGCGCATCATTTCCAGATGCGGCATACGTTCGGCGATTTTTTCCGCGAGCTGCACTTC
>JAYUWD010000315.1:0-4331 GCA_043753735.1 Gemmatimonadaceae bacterium | reverse complement strand
GGGATGATGGGTGGTCGCGGCACCGCCGCGCAACCTGCATGGCAGCGTTCGCTCGCAGCGGATGGTGGCTTTCCGCTCAAGGTGACCAGTCATGACGGTGTCGTGCAGCTCGAAGTCACCAAGATCGAGCAGAAGAAGCTCGCAGACGCACTGTTCACAGTTCCGGCCAACTACACCAAAATGGATATGCCGCGTCGACCGTAGATCAGCCTGCGCCAACGATACGGGACGTTGCGCTCGACAATGAGCGCCGTCGGGGATGGACACGGCGGACGGACGATGAAACCTCTCGTCCGCTGTTTCGTTAGGAAGAGCAGAAGCTCGGCGCACCCGCCGGTACGAAAGTCACTCGGAGGTACTCATGTTCACGGTGTTTGCATCTCTCATTTCGTTTGCGGTCGCAACTGTCATTGCGATTGTGCTGCACAGCGCCGCACGACGTTTTGTGCGGAACCGCCTGCGCTACGTCGATGCCATCCAGAAGGGCATCGCGCCGTGGGCCGCAGGTGGAGTCGCATTTCTCCTTGGCGCGCTTGTCGTTCCGATTCTTCCCTTTGTTGGCATCTTCACGGCGATCACTGCTGCGCTGGCAGTTGGAACCGGCGTCGCCGCTGGGGCGAAGGACATTCGACAGGGCACAACTCCAATCGTCTACGGTAGCTGAACTATTGCACGACGAGCTGCTGCATCACATCCAGTATTCGTATTTGCCGGTCACCAGCACATAGGCAGACAATGCGGCGTTGGTGACCGCGTGCACGAGGACGATGTCGCCCAGTGATTTCGTGCGCCACATCCACCAGTTGTAGATCAGGCCGCAGAGCAGACCAACGTCCCAAAAGGGGCCGTGCTCGCTGGCAAAAAGAAGGGCAGTGCCAATGAATGCGAGAGTGTTATAAGTGCCGAGTGGCACTTTTTGCCAATCGTTGTTCACGATCCAGCGTGGCATCCATCCGCGCCAGAACAGTTCTTCAAGAATCGGCACAAGGATCGCTGCGCGCGCGATGCGGAGTGCGAGTACCAGCGGGTCGGCAAGTTCGGCGGGCGCGATCGATGTCTTGATAGTGCCGGTGATGCTGTTCTGAAAAAGCCAGTGCGAGCGCCATCCTGGGAACGCCAGGTCTGGCGCGACCCAGAGGGCACAGACAGCGAGTCCGAGCGCGATACTGGCCATCGCGTGGTTCACACGCATCCCGCGGACGATTTTCCCCGATGCCAGTGCGATGACGAGTACCAGAACGCCAACGCGCGCGATCGACTCCCAGGGTTGCCCGAAGGGCAGGTAAGGCGCAACCGCCAGCCAAAGCATGAATACCGCAAATGGTGCGATCCACTGCAGCGAAGGGTAGCGTTCAGTGAGCAGATTCATGCTTTGGCGGGAGCGGAATTGGTGTCGATCCTAACGGACGCGGACGGACCGAAGTCGCATTTGGCAACAGTTCGGGTACAATATGCGTTCCAAATGAGTCTGCAGGAATATGAAATCGTGACCACGGACAACTCACCCCGATCCGATCGCTGAGACTTGATTAACTCTGCACGCTATCCAGCGCTCGTGCTGAACGGTTCGACCCGATCCGTGGACGAAAGCCAACTTGCCATCGAACGATTGATTGTTTCGCTGCTCGCGCTCCGGAAGGAGACGGCATCGATCTGTCCGTCGGAAATTGCCCGGGTGATCGATCCGGACGCGTGGCGCGCGCTGATGGCGCCGATTCGCACGGTGGCGATGCGTCTGGCCGTGGCTGGTATCGTTGAGATCTCGCAGCACGGTGTCGCGGTCGTGCCCAATGGACACTGGCGCGGGCCGATTCGACTGCGGCGAGGCAAGTCATGGGAGCCCAACAACTTGTAATCGCGCGCCGCCGCTGACGCCGGCCTTGATTGGTGGCTGGCATGGAGATGCGGCGGGGAACATGTGCGCGGACTTACACTTGCAGCGGGGCCACGCTTTCCCGAACGAGAGTGGCTTGGGCGCCGCCAAAGTCCAGCAGCAACACGTCGCCGACGCCGTGGCTGAAGTGGACGGACATGGAATGCGGTGCAATCGGGTTGTCGGTGTGAAGCACGTCCCCCTCGACCCGGTAGAGCAGCATCACGACTTGATCGTTGCCGCCGACATCGACGTGGTAGTGCAGCTCCCCTTCGTCGCGGAATTCCATGCGGACTCCCGGTGCGAAGTCGAGCGAGGCGTCGGCGCGAAGGAGGCGCCAGGTGCCAATGAGCCAAAGTGACGACACGATTGGGCGGGATGTTGGTCGAGGAAAATCAGTTTGGAGTGGTGAACTCGAGTCTCGGGTTTCGAGTCGATCTGGCGGCCAGCTGACTCTAAACCCCAAACTTCCAACTCACCTCTTACCACTGCTGTAGCTGTTTTCTTTGGCGCACTTCCCCAAGCTACCCGACATGATGACAGTGCGACACCGCGCGACGCTGGGACTTGGCATTCTTGTGGCTTCGATCGCGGCGTCGAAAACCACGCCTGCGCAATCGCCAGCCGCGACTGCACCACACTCTGCGCTGCGTGCCAGACCGGTCGACCACGGCGCCTTCGACTCGTTGCTGCGGCGGCATGTCGTAGACGGTCACGTGGACTACCCGTCGTTTGCGCGCGAGCCGTCGTTCGCAGCGTATCTCGCCTCACTGGATCGGGTCGACCCCAAACAGCTCGACGAAGCCGAACGACTCGCATTCTGGCTCAACGTCTACAATGCATTCACAATTCAGCTCGTCGTGCAGCATCACGAGACCGAATCGATTCGCAACATCAACAAGGCGTTGGGTACGCTGCGTTTGAAGGGGCCGTGGAGCGAGCCGATTGTGCACGCCGCGGGGCGCACCCTTACCCTCGACGACGTGATGCACAGTATCGTGCGGAAGGAGTTCAGCGAGCCGCGCATTCACTTTGCGCTGGTGTACGCGGCGATGGGCAGTCCACCGCTGCGGAGCGAAGCGTACCACGGCGCCCAACTCGATGCCCAACTCGAAGATCAGGGGCGCCGTTTCATGCGTGAGTCGCCTTCAAAGAACCGAATGGAAAAGCTGCGGCGCACCCGTCTGCTCGTGCTCAGTCAGATTTTCACCTTCTATTCGGCCGACTTTGGCTCGACGCGTTCCGATCGGTCCCGGTTCTTTGCTCACTGGTTTGATCAAAGCGACAGCGCAACTTTCCAGTCTGGCAGGTACAACGCGACGGACTCTCCCTTTGACTGGACGCTGAACAGCCAGGCAAAGGCGATTGCGCAGGCGCACAAGCCGCCGCCACGGATCCTGCCACCTGACACGGTTACGGACCCACGCATCTTGCGAGTCGTCAAGCCCGATTGAGAGGCGGCCGGCGCGAGTGTTCCACACCGAACATGTCCTGCGCCGCGGCACCACGCGCTGACCCAACTGCAAGCGCGTGACTTTTTCGCCGCCTCGGCGTCGTTGATGACACCGTCGTCAACCAGGAGTCTCTGATGCGTCAAAACCCACGCCGTTCCCGCGTTCGCGCCGCCGCTCTCCGCATCGACTCAAAGTCGCTGATCGAACCGGGAATCGCGTTCTTGCTGGCGATGTTCGCCGCCTGGGCGCTCTCCGCTCGCTGAGTCGGGCACGCTTTGTCGCGCTTTGGCGACCGAGCGCGCAGCACGTTGCGAGTCGGTGATCGCGCCCGTCAACACGAGGCGCGATCACCGATTCTTCATTTGTGGCCTAACGCCACGCCGCCGTGGCAATGCCTGCCGCGTCGCGGATGTACGGCACCCACGCCAACGCAACGAGCTGTACGCGAACGTCACCGCTCTTCGCCTTTATTGGCGTGCGCGTCAGCGTCTCCTGTTGCGCATCGAACGAAGCGCCGAGTGCGTCAATCTCGCCCTGCAACTGCGCCTCGAGCTCGCTGTATTGCTGCTGCAGCGCGGAAACGCTTTCGGTTGCGCGCGTGACATCGCCGCTCTGTTGTGCCGCGCGCCCCATGCCGCGCGCTGCCGTGCCAACCTTGCCCAGCGTACCGGAGGTCACCTTGCCGCGCCCGAAAACCGCGCCAAGGATCGCGCTGCCCACTGAAATCATGGTGTCGACCTTGGCCTGACTTGCCTGCGCTTGCTCGCGCGCTACCGCCTGGTCGGCTCGACGGATCCGCTCCTGCAAGGCGGTGAGTTTGGTGGCGTACTTCTGGCGCAACGTTTCGGTCTTGGCGTCACGCGCTTCGCGTGCGACGACTTGCAGGCCTATGCGGAAGTCCCGTTCGGATTCTCCGGAGTCCGACGTGAGCTTGAGTGTCGGACTGCTCAACAGCTCGACCTGCTCGTTGGTGACGATCCACTTCTGGAACGCCTTGCTCCACG
>JAYUWD010000314.1:0-13035 GCA_043753735.1 Gemmatimonadaceae bacterium | reverse complement strand
CCTTCACGGAAAACTGTGCGCGGATGTAACGCAACACGTCGGCGTCAGGTGCTGACGAATCGGAGGGCGCGCGCTTGCCTGCATACTTGGCAACAGTCGCCGAAAAGTCATCGGCAAAGGTGCGGATGTTGAGCGAAATACCGTGGGCGTCACTCGTCACGACAGTCAGCGTGGTGTGAATCGGGTGCGCGCGCGCGTCCGAAGCGACAAACAGAATCGCGACCAGCGCGCCGCACGCGCGTCGCAACAGCGGGGCAACTGCAGCTCTCATCGCGGATACCTCTCCCACGCCCAACCGGTCGCCACTACGGTGATCACTGCGGAGACCGAAACCAGTCGAAGTTGAAAGGCGTCCGGCACGCCTTTACGCACCGGCAAGCGATGGAGCAGGCCATCCACGAGCAGAAATGAGATCGCCGACAACAGCAGCACAACGATCTGTCCTGCCTCGATGCCGATGTTGAAGCCGAGCAAAGGCAGTGCGATCTGCGCGACAAACAAGCTCTTGAGATAGCCAGCAAAACCGGCCCCGTGAACAAGGCCAAACAGTCCGGCAAACACTGGCCGATGTTTCGCGCCGGTGCCGTGCGCGACACGATCTCGCATCAGGAGATTTTCAATGCCCGTGGCCACGATAGTCACGGGAATCAGAAACTCGACCAGGCGCGTCGGCAGCACCAGCACATCCGTCACCGCCAAAAGCAGCGTGATGGAATGTCCGATCGTGAACGCGCTGATCACCATCAAAGCAGCACGCCAGTCGCGACCACGATATATCGCTGCGAGTGCGAGCAGGAACAGGATGTGATCAGCCGCGTCCCAGGCTACGATGTGGTGAAATCCGATCTGCAGAAAGGCCCAGAATTCAGACATCAATCACTCCTCCGCCTTCAATCCGATCGTCGGCGCATCGTTGCCCACACCGATGGCCCGCGCGTGACGAGCGAGCAGTGGATCCGGCGTGTTGAGTCTCAACGCCATGCGCATCGCGTCCTGTGCTTCAGCGTGACGACCGGATTTTTCAAGCGCCCACGCCACGATGTCGTAGCCGTAAATGTCTTTCCGGTCGCGTAATTCGGCCTGCGCCTTCAAAAGCACCTCGTTGACACGATATCCGTGATCAAGGAGATACAGACTCCACGCGCGATGGTAGGCTCCAGGCTGCATGCTCACCGCGACTTCGAGCGTTTTGAAGTACTCGGCTGATTTGGTGGAATCGCCGAGTGCGGCGTATGCATTTCCAACAAGACCGAGCGTGGCCGGATCGAGCTGCAATCCGATCGCGCGTTCACCCCACACAATTACCGCTTGGTGATCGCCGCGCGAATCCGCAAGCCGCGCCATTGCCCCGAGCAACCGTGGATCGTCGGGTTCGATCGCGAGCCCGGCACGGAACGCATCTTCTGCGGCACGCTGATGTCCACTGCGAAGTTCCAGATCGCCGACGCGCAGTTGAAACCAGGCCTTTGTCTCTTTTGCAACTTCGCGGCGCGATTCTGCATCGTCGCGTGACGAGACAAGCAGTGCCCGCGCTTCACGCACATGGTTGGTCAGTTCCAGCCACCGCGCGACTCGCGGTGCGATCGACAGCGACGACCGCTGCTCCCACACCGACCGGAACATCGAATCGGCCATGGCATAGTCGCCGAGCTCCATCGCGACTTCACCAAGCGTCGCGCGGTACTGCGGAATATCCGACTCCCGCTTCACCAGCTCTGCTGCAACGTCACGCGCTTCGGTGAACCGATGCTGTGCCAGTAGCACCGATACCAAAGTGGATGCCGTCGACGCATTGCGGTTGGTGCGCTTGCCAAGGGAGCGGCGTGCAAATTCTTCGGCCTTGAGATAGTCATCCCAGGTGCCACCTTCGCGGGCACGCTGCAAGTGCAGCGCGGCCAATTGCCCCATGGCAATCGCGCTCGTCGGATCCGCATCGAGCGCTTGATGCCAGACGCGAATTTGGATGTCGCGCTCGCCGCGTTCCGAAAATCCCGGCTCGCGACTCGCATTCGCCGTCATCGCCGGAGCGGGTGCCGCCTGCTGGCGCGACACCCGAACAGCACGGGTGACAACCAAGCCACCTATAGCCGCCACGAGCGCGACAATACTGACCTGACGAATCACCCGTGTTTGCATCATCGTGCGGCTTCGAGGTACGGGAACGTGGTACCGTAGCTACGCGTGCTGGTGCTGATGTTGTCGGACGTAAGACCGGGCACCACGGTTGCATTGGCGTCAAGCAACTTGCCAAAAATTGCCGTCAGGCCAGCGTCGACGACGTCGTCGTTAAGATTGCGGCCGCCGTAACCGTTGGCGAGCGCCCAGCTGAGCCAACCTGAGCTGCTTCCAGCCCGATTCGGAAACACCATCAGCATGTCCGGCACAAGGACTGCTGCGAGCGTATTTGCGATGGTTGGTCCACGATTGAACGCATTCGTGAACGCCTTGATCTTGTCGCCAAAACCGTTCGCGACGTCCGTTGCCGGCGCCGAGCTGTTGGCCAGACCGTGATCGCGCTTCATGAAAAACACTTCACTGACGAGCGGATTACCCAGTCGCTCGACTTGCGTGTACGTGCGGGTCGTCGACGGCGACGTCAAACCACCGTCGTTGTTGTTGTCGTTCGAACAGGCCGCGAGAAGCGGCAGCGCGAGCGCGACAGAAAGTGCGCGCAGAGAAAGCGTGGAACGCATGAAAGTTGCTCCGGGAAGTTGAGTAGACGAGAGAGTGCGGCGCATCAGCGGCTGATCGTGCCCCACACACCGAACTTCGCGTCGGCGGCGGTGCTGGATTGCAGCAATGCTTTCGGCAACTCGATCACGATTGCGAGCGCATTGAACGGCTTGAGAAAGTCCACACCTGGCGACCGGAACGAGCCGGCTGGGGGACCATTTTGCACGGACAGAGGGCCCGTGGACGGGCGACGGTCGGGGATGACGTTGAAGAACTGCTCGAGGTCGATCACGAACGGATCGGCGCGAAGACCCGCATACACCTGCATCGCGGTGGATGAACCAGCATTGCTGCCAACGTTGCCGGTAACCACATCGCCCGCGGTGACGAGCATGTTCTTGGTGCCAGTCATCGTCGGTGTGACCGGGCCGCGCACGGTGTACTTCTGCGCTGCGCCGACACCGTCATCGAAGGTGATCTGGAAAACTTTGTCTTCGACCGCGTCGCCCGTGTTATCGATCTTCAGCTGATACAGCAGATTCGGATCGAAGGACGCGCTCTGGCCCGCGATCGGGCTCGATGTCGTAAGAATAAGCGCAATACGATCCGCACTCGACCCAGGAAAGGCGTACACGTCGTTGATGTCCGAGCGTGGATTCAGCTCGACTTCGGGCGTATCCTGGTGATCGGACGCATAGACACGCTGCGCGACAGTCAGGGCGGTAACGCCGACAACCACAAACGCCGCATTACGCAGGACGCGTCGGTTGAGAAGCGGAAAAGGCATGAGAAACTCCGGAGGCAGTTGAGCGGTCACGCTCAGTGATTTGCGACCGCGTGGGCTGCGGCGCGCCATCGACCTGAATCGGTCGAACAGAGCTGATACGACAGCCAGTGCCCCTTGGATCTCCTGCCGACAATTCCTGCGGCGATGCAGCCCGGCGGCGGCTCCGTCTATTTCCTGATGAGCGCGATGGTCGTCGCAGTTTCGGCTGAGACGAGCACCGGGGCTGGCGATCCGTCAAGGATCAAACGGCGCTCCGTTTTTTCAGTGCGCATGCCGCCCAGATACACACCGGCGGCCGTGATGAACGCCGAGCCGCTCCCCATCGAGGTGCCGTAGATCTGCGCGTTGGCCGGTCCAACGCGCATGGCCCCCGTCGCAGCGGTGGTAAATGTCATGTCGAGTCGCTGTGCGGTGACGCCGTCGCGCACCGCAGAGCCCATCGCGGCGTAGGCCGTCGTGCGCTTGACCGACAGCTGGCCGCCTGGCACGAGCTGCGGCCGTTCGCTGGTCACGGTCCAATTTTCCCCGTCACTGGCTCCCACCTTTGCCCGCGGAAAAAATTCGTCGAGCTGGCTGCCGATTGCCGTCCCCAGCGCGCCAGCACCGGCGGGATGGCCGGTTGGTGCGACGGTGCCATCGGAAGCAATGAAGCTGGTGAACGTTTTGCCGCGCGCGCTATCGACCACGGCCGCGATGCTCGGCAGCAGGTCATCGCCGCGATTGATCAGCGAATCGATCACAATGCTGATTGCCTTGCCGCCGGCAGAATCACTCACCGTGATACGCAGATAGGCTGAGCGATCGGTGTGCGTTTGCTGGGTCCCGCCGCCAATGGCATCGGCGTTGATCGTTTGTTCGGTCCTTGAATCGAGTCGGTAGCGACGCGTACCGGTGGCCTGCGCGTCCGCACGGTGTGCACTCGCCGTTTGCACCACGCCGCTCGAGACGATGGACATAACCACTGGCACGACACGCACGGTGACAAAAACAGATCGCAACGCAGATCGAAGCATGTACCGGTCGGTGAGCGGGAACGGGCGGGACAACACGCGGAATTGATGAGCGGACGGCGATACGGCAATGTAACTTCCAGCCGTCCTCATCATGCCGCCCATGCCTGCTACCCCGCGCGACGACACACGTCCCCCACTTCCTGCTCTCCGAGTGGGTGACGACGAACGTCAGCGCACGATTGCGCGTCTCTCAGACGCGTTTGCAGCCGATGTCATCGCGGTGGAAGAGTTTGAGCGCCGAGTCGAGGCGGTTTATCGCGCTACGGAGCGCACCGAGCTTGAAGTGGTGACACAGGATCTGCCTCTGGCCACGGTCGCACAAGAGACCGACGTCGCGACCACGAGCGCTACCGATACGCGTCGCATTTCGTCGGTGTTCAGCAACGTCGAACGCACCGGCTTCGGCGAGATGCCACGTCGTCTCCAAATTCGGGCCATTTTTGGCAACGTTGAACTCGATCTGTCGCAAACACCCTTCGCACCCGGTGTGACGGAGATTGCAATCAAGTCCACGTTCGGGAACGTGGAGATTTTTCTTCCCCCCGGCGTCACCGTTGAAAATGACGGCGTGGCCTTTCTTGGCTCATTCGAATTTGACGGTGCATACCGCCCGCGCCCTGATGGCCAGTTCAGCGTCGCCGGCATTGCACGCGCGCGTTCCGTCGTGCGCATCACCGGGCACGCGGTGCTGAGCAGTGTCGAGGTCAGACAGCTC
This sequence comes from Gemmatimonadaceae bacterium, assembly GCA_043753735.1. Classification (GTDB taxonomy): domain Bacteria; phylum Gemmatimonadota; class Gemmatimonadetes; order Gemmatimonadales; family Gemmatimonadaceae; genus Gemmatimonas. The sequence goes on along the minus strand of JAYUWD010000314.1, from coordinate 7,847 downwards.
CCCGGCCCTACGCCAACTTAAGTGCCCTTGTCCCCCAAAATGTTGATGCACCCAGCACATTTATGACGTCATCCATCGTTCGCGCGGCCGTGATGCACGCGCCGTTTGCACCGATCACCGTCGAAGAGCTGCCGTGGCCAACGCTGGTACCGGGCAGTGCCATGCTCCGCACGCTCTACTCTGAAGTGTGCGGCACCGATGTGCATTTGCATCACGGTCGGCTGTCAGGCGTTCCGTATCCGATCATTCCCGGTCACGTTTCGGTGGGACATCTGACCGCGATTCATGGCACGGTCACCGACATCGACGGCGTTCCGTTTCGCGAAGGGGACTTGGTCACGTTTCTCGATGTGCATGAAAGCTGTGGCGCCTGCTACGAATGTCTCGTGACACGCCAGACCACGCGCTGCCCGCATCGAAAAGTTTACGGCATCACCTACGGCGTGAACGACGGACCACTCGGCGGGTGGGCTGATCATATCTGGATGAAGCCAGGCGTGAAGATTTTGCGTATTCCCGAGGGCGTCGACCCTGCGCGCTTCATTGCTGGCGGCTGTGGACTCGTCACCGCCATGCATGCCGTCGAACGAGGCAACGTGAAACTCGGAAGCTCGGTCGCGGTATTGGGTGTGGGCCCGGTTGGACAGGCAGCTATCGCACTGGCAGCACTGTCGGGCGCGTATCCTGTAATTGCGGTTGGTGGGCCGTCGGCGCGGCTGGATTTTGCGACACGAATGGGCGCGACGCACGTCATTCCACTGGACATGCCGCCCGAAGCACGTGCCGCTGCCGTGCGCGAAGCAAACAGAGGACGACCCGTCGATGTCGTGATTGAAGTGGCTGGGGTGCCTGATGCTGTTGCTCAGGCACTTGATCTCGTGCGGGATGGCGGTGTCGTTGTCGTGGCCGGCCAATATACGAACGCCGGCGACATGGTCATCAATCCCCACACACAGATCAATCGCAAGCATGTCGAGATTCGCGGTTGCTGGGGATGCGACTACTCGCATTTCCATCGTGCGCTACAATTGCTGGCGCATCAGGGTTCGGCACTGCCGTGGCTCGATGCGGTATCGGCTCGTTATCCGCTCGAGCAGGCAAACGATGCATTGGCCGCAGTCGCCAATCGCGACGTGGTGAAAGCGCTCATCGTGCCTTGACGCTTAGCCGATCTGCCGGTTGAAGCGGGAACCGCCTAGCGCGACGTGGCCACGGCAGTCGCGGGTGCAGCGCGTATCTGCTTCTGGCGCAGATGCCATGCCAGCAACGCCACGACGATCACGTTCAGAACCAGCGCGCCGACACGCAGCACGGAGATGTGGCGCCACACTTCGAACAGCTCGAACGGGATCGGCAAACCGGTTGCCACCACGGTCAACCATTCCGCCCACGCCTTGCCACGCCACAGCCCAACGCCTTCGACCACAAACAGCAGTCCGTACAGCAGCGCGCCGATACCGATCCCAATCACCTGATGCGGCGCGAGGCCAGTCACCCATCCCACAAAATGCTCGACTGCGTTCTGTTCGCTCTCGATCGGCAGCGTATCCATCCACGCCTGCACGAGCCGTGCGATTTCCGGCCGGAGCAGTTGAAATGCCGCCAGGGCAACGCTAATGAGTGTCAGTGCTTGACTGAACTTGAACAGCGCGATAAGACGAAGCACCAGCGAGAGCTCTTCGAGGGGGAATACTTGGTCAGCGACGCCGATCCATGAATGCTAGTGTTGTCACCATCGCGACGGGAGTCGCAGCGCACCCACCGACTCAATCCATCATGGCATCGACCACTCCGCCTACCGCAGCACACCGTTTGCGTTCCATCGTCGGCGGCTCCGTTGGCAATCTTGTCGAGTGGTACGACTGGTACGTCTACTCCGCCTTCTCGCTCTACTTCGCGAAATCGTTCTTCCCGCCGGCCGATCAGACCGCGCAACTATTGAACGCTGCCGCTGTTTTTGCGGTCGGCTTTCTCATGCGCCCCGTCGGCGGTTGGATCATGGGGCGCTATGCGGATCGCCATGGCCGACGAAACGCGCTAACAGCATCCGTGCTCCTTATGTGCTTCGGGTCGTTGCTGATCGCGATCACTCCGTCGTACGCGTCAATCGGCATGCTGGCGCCGACACTGCTGGTCGTTGCGCGCATGCTACAGGGGGTGAGCGTCGGCGGTGAATACGGTGCCAGCGCGACCTACCTCAGCGAGATGGCCGGCCAGAAACATCGCGGCTTCTGGTCCAGCTTCCAGTACGTCACGCTGATCATGGGCCAGCTCCTCGCACTTGGGGTCCTGCTCCTGCTGCAACGCGTTCTGGATGTGCAGCAGCTGGAATCGTGGGGTTGGCGCATTCCATTCGTGGTTGGCGCGATGTGCGCGCTGATCGCCATAAAAATGCGACGCGGACTCGAGGAAACGACCGCTTTCACTAAGGTGACCTCGGCCACGCACCAGCACGCGTCATCCCTTCGAGGACTGCTCGCCCACCCACGATCCGTCGCCACGGTCATCGGACTCACCGCTGGCGGTACGGTCGCGTTCTATACGTTTACGACATACGCGCAGAAATTTCTCGTCAACACGGCCGGCTTCAGCAAGAATGACGCGACGCTCGTCTCGGCGGCTTCACTGGCCATCTTCATGTGCGCCCAACCACTGGTCGGCGCCCTCTCCGATCGCATCGGTCGCCGACCGGTCCTGATGGCATTCGGTGTCGTTGGTTCGCTGGGCACGCTGCCACTCCTCTCCTCGCTCGCACACGCCCCAAGTGTCACTGCTGCCCTGTTGCTGCTGACGCTCGCACTGCTTGTCGTGAGCGGGTATACGGCGATCAACGCTGTCGTGAAAGCGGAACTCTTCCCGACCAACATCCGTGCACTCGGCGTTGCGTTTCCGTACGCAATCGCGGTTTCAATATTTGGCGGCACCGCCGAGTACCTCGCGCTCTGGTTCAAGAACATGGGACACGAGTCGTGGTTTTACTGGTATGTCACCAGCTGCATTGTGGCGTCGCTGGCGGTGTACGCGACCATGCCGGAAACCCGTCACGCCGCGACGATGGCCGACGAGTAGCGCGCGCTCGAGCACACAAGCGCCTCGAGCGCCTCGAGCAAGCGCGGCATTTCGATTGGCTTGTTCAGCACCATCGTCGCGTTTTGCTGAACAAACGCCTCCGCCGCAGGCGTCACGACGCCGCCAGTGATGACCACCATTCGTGTGCGCAGTGTCGGATGTTGGGTCGCGAGAATCGCTGCGAGATCCATCCCCGACATGTGTGGCATCATCAAGTCAGTAACAATCGCATCGAATGAACCAGCCTTGATCAGGTCCAGTGCCGTCGCACCGTCGCCGGCACGAACGACATCGTAGCCGTGCTTCTCGAGGCCGCGCGCGAGCGCGCCCAGTACCAACGGCTCGTCGTCCACCAGCAACACACGCCCCCGCCGCACAGTGCGCGCCAGCGCCGGTGTCGAACGTTGCGTTTCGATCGGCGTGGACATTCGATGCGCTGGCAACGTGATGCGCACAACTGCACCGCCCGTCGAAGCATTCAGGAACGTCAACACCCCGTTGTGCGCCAGCACCAATCCACGCGTGACGAACATCCCGAGCCCGGTACCCCCGACACTTGCCTTGGTCGTCAAATATGGTTCGCCAAGGCGGGGCAATACGTGCTCGGAGAAGCCAGGCCCGTTGTCGGAAACCTCGATCTCGACGCTCCCATCCGGCGCCGAATGTGTTCGCACTCGAATAGTGGGCGTGCTGCCGCTTCCGCTCGATGCGCTGAACGACTGAGCGGCGTTTACGAGCGGATTCACGACCATCTGCACAAGCTGACCTTCATCGCCCAGCACAAGCGCAACGTCCTGCAACTCGACTTCGACCGCAACAACGTGACGAAGCTGCGGTGACGCGACGCGAAGCGCCGAACGCACGACTTTGCGTACGTCGACGGGCTCGAACGTCTCGCCTGCTGGACTCGCGTAGCTTCGGAGACCATCGACCACGCGACAGATCCGCGACGCCCCTTCGAAGGCATTCGTCAACGACTCGTCCACATCCCCGCGTGACAACGCTTGCGTCGCCTCGCGCAGCTCTTCAAGACTGAACATCAGGTACTGCAGCGGGTTGTTCACTTCGTGCCCCACGCCCGCGGCCAGCCGTCCGAGTGCCGCCAATCGCTCCTGCTGCAGCAACGCGTCGCGTGCGGCGTCACGCTCCTGCGTCCGCTCGTGCACCTCACCCGCCAGACGCGCAGAAAGATCGGCAAGTCGTCGCGCGTCGCCGGTGAATCGACGCATCAGCTGCACCGTAACCGGAACGACCGCGAACAGATACCCGAGGTCAGCGAGAAAGATGAAGTGGATCTTTCCGGAGGCCACCAGCACTTCTTCGAGCGTACACGCGAAGAAGAGCGTGAATCCGATTACCAAGCCACGCGCACCGGGCACGCCGGCTTTCGCGCGGCGAATGTATTCACCGAGGCAGAGGCAGAACGTTATCAACAACATGGCAGCCGCGACGTTCCCCAGCTGCGAGAGCTGTGGCTGCGTGTACCGCACGCCCAGCGACGCCAGGTCCATGGTGTACGTGACACCTTTCTCGACGGCCAACCCTGTGAGCGCGAGCGACGAAACGATCACCACATTGGCGATGGCCACACGCTTGATCCATCGAGGTACGCCGCGCCACGAACCGCGTTCATCACCAAACGTGTAGAGCACCCACGTCGATGCGTGGACGGCAGCGAATGTGAGGTTGAGCCGCACAACCCATGCAATCCATTCGTCCGGCCACGGGCGAGCGACGGCCAGAATATCAACGCCGCTGTACAGCCCCGCCGTCAATGCGATCACCGCAAACAATCGCACACGCTCCCAGCCGGGTGCGCGCGCGATCACAAACATCGCCACCGTGGTCGTCGCCTGCAGGACGAATGCGACGAGAGCCAGTGCGAGTGCTGCGTTCATTGGATGACGGAGAGTGGAGACATGCCCTTGGGAGTATCGTCACCCCACCGAAAAACATGAGGCTGTGCTCAGGGTGTGACAGTCTGGATTTCCACTCTCGAAGCAAACGCTGGCGTACGCCAGATCGAGTGCGTCTGGGCGACGTAGTCACTCGCCTTGGCCTTGAAAATATTTGGGACCCATGTCTGCGGATTCCGGTCGATGATCGGAAACCAGCTGCTCTGCACTTGCACCATGATCTTGTGGCCCTTCAGGAACCGATAACTCTGCGTGTGCAGGTCGATCGTGAAGGGCGTCACCTTGTTGGGCACCAGCGGCTCGGGCTTTTCGAACGAGTTGTGAAAACGGCCACGAAAGACATCGTTCGCGACCATCAGCTGGTAGCCGCCGAGTGCGAAGTCGGGGGCCATATCTTCGGGATAGACATCAATCAACTTCACGATCCAGTCGGCATCCGAACCGGTCGTACTCGCAAACAACTTCGCCGTGATGTCCCCCGCCACGACGACATCTTCCGCGAGTGTTTCCGTCTGCCAACTCAAGACATCAGTGCGATTGTCTACGAATCGTTGATCCTCCATCAACCACGTGCGCCACCCCGATCCTTTTGGATCATACGTCGGCTCGATCGGACGCTTGCGATACGGCACCGGCTTGGCCGGATCACTCACGTACCTGTCGACACCATCGAGCTCCGCTTTCATCGGGGCGCTGAACGACAGTCGGCCACCGGCATGAAAGTAGAGCGCCTTGGTAGTTGCCTCCTTCGGTGGCCACGCCGAGAAGGTGCGCCACATGTTGCTACCCGATTCGAACACGGTCGCTTCGGCCGGCTTGAAATCGCCGAGGCTTTTCAGATACTTGGCGAAGAACGGCGCCTGAATCTTTTGACGATAATACTCACCGGTTGCCGATTTGAAATCGATCGCACCGATCTTTTGACCGGGGCCATTGCCCCATCCACCGTGCCACCAGGGCCCAACGACGATCGAATTTTCGCCGCGCGTATCATGCTTCTCAAGCTCGCGGTAGATCGTCACCGGGCCGTAAAAGTCTTCCTGATCCCACCAACCACCGACATTCAACGTTGGCATCGTCACGCGCTTCAGATACGGCTTCATGGCCTGCTTCTGCCAGAACGCATCGTAATTCGGATGTTCGGTGAAATCGGTCCACGTCGGAAGTGTCTTGTCCTTCAAATACCGCGACTGCACGTTCGATAGCGGACCTAGCGCGAGATACCAATCGTACGTGTCGTACTTGTCGAAGGCGAAGTTGGAGTTCTCCTTGCTTGCCTCGGTCAAGAACGCGTACTCGAATCCGTAGCTCAAACGAAACGCACCGTTGTGATGAAAATCGTCGCCCAGGAACATGTCCGCGGGCGATGCCTGCGGACTCACCGCCTTGAGCGCGGGATGCGGATCAAGCATCCCCATTGCGGCAGTCCATCCATCGTACGACACACCGAGCATGCCAACTCGCCCATTGTTTTTGGGCATGTTCGTCAGCAACCATTTGATCGTATCGTACGTATCGGTGCTTTCATCGATTGCACTTTGCGGTCCATCCAACGGACGCGGTGGACGCTGCATCACGAACGTTCCATTGGATTTGTAGCGCCCGCGTATATCCTCGAAAACGAAGATGTAGCCGTCCTCGGCGAGCTCCTTGTAGCCGCCGCTGAGGCGCGGCGATTGGCCTGCAACGCCGTAGGGCGTGCGTTGCAGCAGGAACGGCAGTGGATCGATGATATTCTTCGGAGCAAACACTTCGATGTGCAACGTGATTCCGTCGCGCATCGGCAGGTCGTGCGAGCTTTGCACATACTCCGATGGCGTGTACCGCGGCGCACCCTGTGCCATGCCCTGCGCGATACCCGTGCCCGGGAATGTGAACGACGTGATCGCCAACAGAACGCACGCGACAACAGCGCGGGCAACGACACGCCCTTTGAATTGCATTGTGCACCGCATCAGGAATTCCTCGGAGCAACAGGTGACAGGGTTTTCGCCGCAATGAAGTGTCCGAGCGCGCGCAACGACTCGCGTGCTTCACGCATGAAAGTGCCGTACAACTGCCACGCGTGCGGCACGACCGGCCAGACCGCGATTTCAGCATCGCCCCCCGCAGCACGAGTCTGTTCTACCACCCGCACGCTGTCATCGCGAATCATCTCCTCGTCGCCAACGTGCACCAGCAGCGGCGGCAGTCCGTCGAATCGCCCGTACACGGGTGATGCGCGTAGATCACGCGGATTGGCGTCGCCCAAATATGTGCGTGACGCCAGTGCAACCGAGTTCCCGTTGAACAAGGCGCATCGCTCCACGTTTGTCCGGTTGCTCTCACCGGTCCCCAGCATATCAGTCCACGGCGAGATCAACGTTGCGCACGCGGGCATCGGCTCACCGTTGTCGCGAAGTGCGAACAACAGTGCGAGCGCGAGTCCTCCGCCGGCCGAATCACCGCTCACGGCAATCAATGAGGGTGGAATGCCCTGGGAAAGCAGCCACCGGTACGACGCGAGCGTGTCGTCGAACGCAGCCGGAAAGCGGTGCTCCGGTGCAAGCCGATACGCCGGCGCAAAAACGCGAGCACGCGCAGACAAGGCCAACCCTCCCGTCACGGGGCGGACCGTCACGGGACTTCCACACTGATAGCCTCCGCCATGAATGTGCAGGATCGTCCGCACTCCATCGGCACCAGTTCGCGGCGTGGTCCATTCGCCACGGACAGGAGCATCGCTGGACGGCGCGAAGTCCACTGCCCCCGCCATCCACGCTCGCGCAAACAGTGCACCATCAAAAAGTGCGCGCGTCTCCCGCGCGTCGGCCCAAAGAGTTGCCCGGGGCTTTACGACGCGACGGAGCAGTCCATTCATGA
>JAYUWD010000313.1:0-4343 GCA_043753735.1 Gemmatimonadaceae bacterium | reverse complement strand
CCGCGACCTCGACGAGATCCAGCCCCTGCTCTACAGCTTGGGCCAGCGCTACATCGACTTCCATGATGCCGAGCTGACTGCCATCGGCCGCAATCACGCGGACAGGACTGATCCGGATTTGCCGGTTCACCCTTGGCGGACGCTTCGTGGAATCCTGAATACGCCGAGCTCCCTTGAAAAGAAACAGAAAACGCGGACCCGTGAGGAGTCCGCGTCGCAACAAGCAGTTTTCCGTGAACGCGTGACGCGCAAAAGGAAGAATGCCTGATCGATGGACTCCTGCAGCACGCCTCAGGGAATGCACGCATTCCACTACGAGGGCCGAAGGGTGAGGACGGCGTCGCTGCCGTCCCGCTTGTCGGTTTTTTCGATGACCGGATCACCGGCTTTCGAAGCAAAACTATTGGTTCTTACCTATAGGGTCTCAAGGATCACATTCCAGACCCAATCAAGATTACAATGTAGACCACTCGCTCCCGTCCGGCAACCCCAACGGCGATATTCGTTTCCGAGCAGTTCCAACCTCTCATCCGGGGGATGCGAGCCTATACCCCTTCCCATCGTGTGCCACCCGACCGAACCCATGATGCGCATCGTGCTCGAACACCAGAAGCCAATTTTCAGCCAGCGCCTCGGAAAGGAGCGCCCGCTTCGACTCGAGCGTCACCAATGGCTCGACGTCGTACCCCATGATCCAGGGGAGCGGGAGGTGGTGGGCCGTTGGACAGACGTCACCCAGAAAACAGGCCGTCTCGCCCTTGGAGGTCAAGATCACGCTCTGGTGGTGCGGCGTATGCCCGGGGGTCAGCCGAACGCGGATGCCAGGCAGGATTTCTCGTTCGCCGTCGATGAGTTCAAAACGGCCGATTTCGATCACGGGATCCCAGTTCGGCGGAAAGTAGCTGGCTGAGGTGCGTTCGTTCGCTCGCTGGGCGTAGGTGAGTTCCCCGCGCTGCACGATGTAGCGCGCATTCGGAAACGTCGCCGCCACCTGCCCGTCCGCTGAACGCGTCGTGTTGCCGCCGGCATGGTCGAAGTGCAGATGCGTGTTGATCACGAGCGTGACGTCGGCGGGGGTAAAACCGGCGGCGCGGATCCCGTCTTCCAAAGCAGTTGGTCCTTCGCCCACGGTGTTTTCGATGCCGTAGATCTCGTGGAATTTGGCTGTCTCCTTGTTCCCGACTCCGGTATCGAGGAGCACCAATTCGCTAGCGTGTTCAATGAGAAGGCAGCGCATCCCCATCGGGACGCGATTGCGCGCGTCGGCCGCGATTCGCTTCTCCCAAAGTGGCTTGGGCACCACGCCAAACATCGCGCCTCCATCGAGCTGCTGACCGCCCGCTTGAATCGCGTGAAGGCGCCACTCGCCCAGTGTACGCGCCTCGTGCAACGGAGTGGGAAATGTCACGCGATATCGTCCTCTCTCACGGGTAACGGGAAGGCACGTCGACGGCGATCGGACGCCGATTGCGCCCGACGCGCTGCAGGGGTGCGCAAATGCTGATCCAGTTCAGCCCAGGTCGACAGTCCCTGGTCTTCGGCAACGCGCAACATGCGAATCAGCACTTCGGCAGTCGCAACGGCATCACCGGCGGCGCGATGGCGCGCTCCGATCTCGACGCCGAAGTAGTGCGTGACATGATCGAGTGACCGCCGCGAAAGTTGTGGCAGCAAAACGCGAGCAAGACGCACTGTGCACAGTCTGGGTCCCGCCAATTGCTGACCGGTGCTGCGCGCCAACTCTTCGCTGACAAAGCGCCAGTCGAACGCCGCGTTGTGAGCGGCAAAGACATGACCAGCAAGTCGGGAGGACACATCGGCCGCGATGTGTCGGAAAAGTGGCTGGTCGCGTACCATGGCCCCCGTAATCTGCGTCAGCTGCGTGATGTACGATGGGATCGCTCGCTCGGGGTTCACGAGCTGAGTGTAGACCTCGCACACGGCACCTTCACGCACATGAGCGATCGCGATCTCCGTGATCCGATCACCGTTGGCGGCCCGCGTGCCCGTCGTTTCCACATCGACGACGGCAAACGCGATATCAGTCAACGAGGGCGATCGATCGGCTTGCGGCTCCGTTTGTGGCGGTTGAGCGACGCGGTGTGGCAATCCTCGCTGCATGGCAATTGCCGCTTCCCATCCCCTGAGCGACCAATGACCGGAGGGAAGCTGTACGAACTCCTCATGACTCGACAGCAGCGCCACGGCCATGCGTTCGGCGGCGTCGGCCTGAAGGCGGGCAACCTGGCAGACATCCCGCATCAGTGTCGCGGCGTCCAGCGGGCCATTCCCGAGCCGCTGCGCCGCCCTCGCCGACAGCGTGGTGGGGCGTTGTAACACGCGGGTGGCGAAGGTGTCAGGGTCCGGGGTTGGCATCGGGCGGAAGATAGCGGGCGCTGCCACCTAGTAAATCGCCGATCGTGCATCTACCTTTGTGAAGTATTTCACAAGCTGCTGCCATACCGTGAAACGGATCGCTGACTCTACCGTTCGCCGCCTGTCCATGTATCTCCGCTATCTGGAAGATCTGGACAGTCGCGGCCAAAAAACCGCCCTGAGCGACGAACTCGCGCAACTTTGCGGCACGACGCCTGCGCAGGTGCGCAAAGATTTGTCGTTTTTCGGATCCTTCGGGAAACGGGGGCTTGGATACCCCGTCCACGAACTCATCGCGCACCTTCGCCAGATACTCGGCTTGGAGCGCGAGTGGAAAGTCGTCATCATTGGCGCCGGAAAAATTGGCGCGGCCCTAGCCAACTACCGCGGCTTCAAGCAGCGGGGCTTTCAGGTGATCGGCGTGTACGACAACAATCCGGAAAAGATCGGTCAGCCCTGGGGCGAGGCCATCGTGCGTGACATCGCCGAGCTCGAGCGCGACGTGCAGCGGGAGGAAGCGCTCATTGCGGTACTCGCTATCCCGTCCGACGACGCCCAACAGGTTGTCGACTCGGTTGTGCGCGCCGGGATTCGCGCCATTCTTAACTTCGCACCCGCACAAATCACGGTTCCCAGCCATGTGTCGCTTAAATCGGTGAACATGGCGATGGAGCTTGAAGGACTTTCGTTCGCACTCACCAACGCGACGGACAGCAAGGGCGCCGCGTAACGCTCGCCTTACGTCCCGTCGGTCACGAGACGGCGGTACAACCGACGACGAGCACGGGCAGCCTCTTCGAGCGTCGCGGTTTCAGGGAGCGTCTTCGATTTGGATCGCTGACCATACGTCGCCCGCACCATCAGGTTCCCCGACGGAGTCCAGTAGACCCCCACCACGCCTGTGCTCGTGTTCGCCTTTGTATACACTGGGGCGTTTTCGAGGTAGAGCTGTCGGTGCTTCTGATGCTGGCGCAGGACCCAGGAGGCGCACTTTGCCTGCGCGGCTCGCTTCCCGCCGTGCATGTGGTCTGAAAAGAATTTTGATGGCGGCCGCTCGCCGTCCACCTCGAAATAAAGCCGCCCCTGCCACCCGAAAGTGTTCTTTTCGGGCTGTTCGATCCGGATAACACCTTTCATGGCGCGAGAAGCTGAGGTTGCTGAGTTTGACTTGGGGCGGACGTGATGGGCACAATACAACGAACGCGGCCGGAGCGGAAGCGCAACGTTAAAAACGGCCAAGCCCTCTGATCGGACATGCGGGTCAGCGCCCCCTCAACGATTCGCGTTCGCTCGTTTGCCCACGCTCCTTCTTCAAAACATTGGCGGTTCAGCGAGCGCGCGAACCAGCTTTGCGAAGTCCTCGGGCGACAGCACCTCAGGGCGCGCATCGGCCCGCAGTTCACACCGTGCGATGATCGCCTCGGCAGTGGGCGCATCGAGTGACGCTATCGTCCGCACGACTCGCACCAGTTGCTTGCGCCGCAAGCCGAACGCGGCCTGCACAAAAGTGCGATAGCGCGTTTCCATCGCTTCGTCGATTGCGGGATCGGGGCGGGGCGTCACACGAACGACCGCCGATTGCACCGTCGGAGGGGGATTGAACGCCCCGGGTGGTACGGTGCGCACCAATTCCACACGCGCCACCGACTGCACGTTGACACTCAACGCACCGTAGATCTTGTCGCCCGGTGGCGCCGCCATGCGATCGGCAACCTCTTTCTGTACGAGATATACGGAGACGTCCGCGCGCGGTCGATCAAGCGCGTGAAAGAGAATCGGTGTCGTGATGTAGTACGGAACGTTGCCCGCGAGCACGAAGGGGCCACCTGCTGCGACGGCCAGATCGGTTTTCAGGACATCTGCTTCGATGATCGACACGTGCGGCATCTCCGCATACCGTTCACGCAAATGCGCGGCGAGGTCGCGATCGAGTTCGATGGCGACCACTCGTCTGGCACGCTTGACCA
>JAYUWD010000312.1:0-4345 GCA_043753735.1 Gemmatimonadaceae bacterium | reverse complement strand
TCGGGTTCTTCAAAACCGATGCACTCGAGCACTCGGTGCAGTTCGTCAATTTGGCGGATGATGTCGTCACAGGCGACCTCGCCGCTGTGCTCAGTCACATCGAGACTGCAGTCAAGACCCACAAGCCAGCGTTCGTGTTCGTCGACTCATTTCGCTCCGCGACGTTGCCCCCGCACGGAGAGAATCGTTCGAACATGGGGTTGCAGCAGTTTGTGCAACAGTTGGGAATGCTGTTGACCAGCATGCAGGCCACCACGTTTTTAATTGGCGAGTACGCGGCCGACGCGGAAGCGAATCCTGTGTTCACGGTTGCCGATGGGCTGATCTGGCTTCAACAAAGCGTGCATCGCAATTCCATGGTGCGCAAACTCGAAGTCGTGAAAATGCGAGGACAACCGACACTGGCCGGCTTGCATTCGTTTCGCATCAACTCCACTGGCATCGAGGTGTTTGCCGCCCCCGGCAAATCGCTCAACGACAAGAACGAGCAAGGAGCACCCTTGGTCGGTCGTATGTTCATGGGCACGGCCCAGCTCGACGACATGCTTGGCGGCGGATTGCCTCGGGGTTATTCGCTGCTGATAGCCGGACCATCAGGTTCGGGAAAGAGCATTCTTGCCGCCGCGTTTCTTGCCGAAGGTGCACGCTGTGGTGAGACCGGCGTTGTCGCGGCGTTCGAACAGCATCCGAATCGATCACGTAATCGAGTGCTCGCTGATCTGATTGCGAACGGGTCGGTCGGGTTGGTCGGCACGCGGGAGCCGGATATCAGTATCGACGAGATCCTGGTGCTCATCCTTCGCGAAATCCGACGACTCAATGCCACGCGAGTGGTAATCGATTCGCTGTCAGGGTTTGAGCTCGCGCTGGCACCGACCTTCCGGGAAGACTTCAGAGAATCACTTTCGCAATTGGTGATGACGCTTTCCACCACTGGCGTCACGGTGCTGATGACATCGGAGCTTGAAGACCGCTACACTGATCTGCGTTTCAGTCCGTATGGCACGGCGTTCCTCACCGATGCCATCATCGTGCAGCGTTACGTGGAAGTCGAGAGTCGGCTGCTCCGGGTGATGGCCGTCGTGAAAGTTCGCGCCAGCGCACACTCTGACGAGCTTCGCCAATTCCATATCGACGATGGCGGCATTCACATCGGAGATCCGTTCACGGATCGCGAAGGTCTACTGGGCGGACGTCCTTCACGCACAGTTGCCCCTGAATCCGTCACCGGCGTCGGTGTGCACTCTCGTGATTGACATAATCACGGGAGCGACATGGTCGTGAGTCGAGACCACGACGATGGTGGCGCGGGGGCTGAACCTTCGGCCGAATTGTCCCTGCTCCGCGAGCAGGCGACAGACGCGCGCACCGTTTTGGCGACTTTGCAAAAGGAGATGGGCGACGCCGGCAGACGGCTGTCCGGTACGCATGCCGAGCGTCTGCTCGAGACAAATGAGCGATTGGTACTCGCGATGCTGCGCGCTCAGGCGGAAGGAGAAGACAAAGCCCGGACGCTACTCGAGCTCGCGAAATCGATTGACACCGACCCACTGACGGGATTGCCAAACCGTACTCTGCTCAACGACAGGTTTGCACAAGCAATTACCGTCGCACGTCGACACGAAACGAGATTGGCACTCTTGTTCATTGATCTTGACGGTTTCAAGCAGGTCAACGACAACTATGGTCATCCGGCTGGCGACGCAGTGCTGAAAGTTGTGTCGAACGCCCTCACGAACGCCGTGCGCGCTTCAGACACCGTTTCCCGTCACGGCGGCGACGAATTTCTGATTTTACTGTCCGATGTTTCACAACAATCCGACGCGGCTATCGCGGCAGAAAAGGTGATCTCGGCATTGGCCGCGCCTGCTCGGTTTGGATCGCATTCCTTTCAGATACGGGCGAGTATCGGTATCAGTCTCTTTCCGGACGATGGCGAAGATGCAGACACGATCATCGCCAATGCCGACGCCGCGATGTATCGCGCCAAGCGTCACGCGCCCGGCAGATTTGCCTTCTTTGACAAATCGCCCACAATCTTCGCCCCGCTCTCCGATGGCCCAGTTGATATGCGTGTCCCAACTCGGCACGAGCTTGTAATTTCCGAGCATGAAAGTTGGCATGCCGAACTTCGCGAGGCGAACGAGCAACTCGTGTTGTCAGCGTTACGCGCCAAGGAATTGCAGCTCGTTGCAGAGATGGAGCGGGAGCAATTGCAGATAGAATTGACGCAAATACGACATTTGCTTCGGAACGACTGACCGAACAGCTGGCGCTATCGCTGTGGGGCGCCGTTCGACACCCGCCAAATGGTGTTCCCGACATCGTCCGCCACCAGCAGCGACCCCCGCTTGTCGATTGCAACACCAACCGGCCTGCCCATCGCTTTGTTGTTCTCGGTAAGAAAACCGGTCAGCACGTCCACCGGGGGGCCTGATGGAACGCCTGTTTTAAATGGGACAAAGATGACTTTGTATCCCGTGAGCGGCTTGCGATTCCACGAGCCATGCTGTCCGACAAACATCCCATTGGAAAACGCAGCCGGAAGCGTGGTTCCCGCCGCAGCTGTAAGTCCCACGGAGGCCGTGTGTGAGCCCAGCGCGTAGTCGGGAACTACTGCGGTCGCGACGAGCTCCGGACGTTGTGGTTTGACTCGGGTATCGATGTGCGTTCCGAAGTAGCTGTACGGCCAGCCATAAAACGCGCCGTCACGCACTGCCGTCATGTAGTCCGGCACGAGATCGCCTCCCAACTCGTCGCGTTCGTTTACCGCAGCCCATAGCGCACCGGTGGTCGGTTCGATCGCCAATCCGGCTGCATTGCGCAATCCCGTGGCAAAGGTGCGATGAGTACTGGTGCGCAAGTCGATCTCCCAAATCGTGGCGCGATCGACTTCGTTCGCCATTCCGTTTTCAGCCGCGTTGCTATTTGAGCCGATGCTGACGTACAACTTCGTTCCGTCGCGAGAGGCGACGATCGTCTTGGTCCAATGGTGATTGAGTGTTCCGGCCGGCAGTGCGACCAGCGTATCGGCCTTGCCACTGATCGCAGTGGCCCCGTCTCGATACGTGAAGCGCAGGACCGCATCGGTGTTCGCCACGTACAGATTCTGGCCGACCAGTGCGATTCCAAATGGCGCGTTCAAACCCGCAATCATTACCGACCGAATTTCGGCTACGCCATCTCCGTCCGCATCGCGCAGGAGTGTGATACGATTCGCGCTTGGCGCGGCACCGCCTGCTTGCCGCTGAAAGCGATGAAAAAACCAGCCACGAATACCCTTCGCATCATCGGGGCGTGGAGGCGCATTTGCTTCGGTGACGAGTACGTCACCATTCGGAAGGGGATAAACAAAGCGAGGATGCTCCAACCCCGATGCAAATGCATTGACTCGGGTGCCAGCGGCCGCGACGGGCGTCTTCCCCGAGGGCCAGCCAATCGCGGGTGCAATTTTCGCGGTCGGAATAAGCGATGTGCTTGGCGGAGGCAGCTCGGGATTTGGGCCAAACCCTGCAGATACCGGTAACCGCGCCGACGAACCACAAGCCGAAACCAGTGCGACGACCAGAAAGGTCGCCGCACCAATTACCGATCTCACATGTGCCCGGGCCACGGCTACGCGGCTGGGTGGTCGTGACCTTCGTGATGCGCTTCATGCTGCTGATTGCGAAGATCACGCACGCGATCGTGCGCGGCACGTACATCGTCGGCCTGACGTGCCACCAGCGGACGCAGATCGCTCGGCAATGACTTGCCGAGTGCATCGGTGTAAGCCTTCTTGGCGAAGTCTTCGCCGCGTTCGCACTCCTCGAGAATGGACATGTCATCATCCGTCGAAAGGGCCGACTTGACCGCGATCCAGCCGCGATGGGCTACAGCTGCGACATGCCCCATGTCTGCAGGCTTGCCACCGATCCGTTCCACCTGAACTTCGAGCTCATGTTTGAACGTCGCACGTTGGGTCGCGAGCGTTGAAAAAAGACTCTTGAGATCGGCACGTTCCGCACGGTCAGCTGCCGTGGTGAAACCCTTCTCTCCATCGCGGCAGGTTTCGATCAGACCGTTCATGACCGAGACGGCTTCATCGTTCATATCTGTGGACATGGCTCTCTTTTCTCCAATTGTTCAGGACGATCGGCATGTCGTTCGCGCCGTGAAACAGTTGAGTGCAAGCCCCGGGCCACTCAACAAGCTTGGCAGTGAGTTAGAATCTGGATGGGTCGTCGGCATGGCGCTTGCGAATAGTTTCGGTAACTACGATACAAACGATCAACCAAGCGCTACCAATCGCCGCTCCCCCGAGCACATCACTGACAAAGTGCACGCCGAGGTAGATGCGGCTCCA
>JAYUWD010000311.1:0-4372 GCA_043753735.1 Gemmatimonadaceae bacterium | reverse complement strand
GCGCACGCGCATCCTGAATGCCGCTGATCAGTCGCTCCATCGTCGAACCGGTCACGCGCCCTTCGTCGGAGATCTCACCCGAAAGTACGATCACGGCGTCGAGTGATGTATCGCTCGTCACGCGCCTCGACGCGTTCCGGTCATCGCGCACGAAAGCGTGCGCCATCGGTTTCACGATCGGCGTGAACGATACAATTGCCGACAGTGTCGTCAGCGCACCGAGTGAAAGCCACAGCCAGCTGCCCATGGCTGTGGGAGCGAGCAGCGCGCCGGCCGCGAGTGTGGCAAGTAGTAGAAGCCAGATGGGCACGCCCACGATGTCCCAGACGCCAAGTGATGCGGCCACGGTGAAAATCCCCATGGCGAGCGCCGCGCCTGCCAGTCGCATCAGCCAACCGGGAACGCGGGCACCACTGCTGGCACCGCGTCCCCGGAGAAAGAGATCACTCACGCGTCATGTCGGCTGTGGGTGACCGGTCGAATCGTTCGTTCACTTCGGGTCCTGGTGATCTTGTGTAACACGCGCGTTTGCGGGTGGTGTTTGATACTTGTCGAACCAGCTCCGCAGATAAAGTTGCGTGCGGAGGAAATTTGACGGTGTGGAGCTCGTGCCGTGCCATTCGTTGTTGAAGCGGATCATGGCGGTGGGGACTTTGCGAATCTTGAGCGCCTCGTAGAACTCTTCGGTCTGACCGATTGGGGTGCGCAAGTCGTTCACGCCCGTCATCAGCATCGTTGGCGTTTTTACGCTCCCGACGTACATCAGCGGCGAACGCTTGAGATGTTCCGACGGATCTTCCCACGGGAACTTCGCAAAGTTGTAGTACCAGCTTGAGCCGTCGGTGTTGCCGACAAAGCTGATCCAGTCGATCACCGGACACATCGACGCCGCGGCCGCAAAACGATCGGTGTGCCCGACGGTCCACGCAGTCAGCACGCCACCGCCCGAGCAACCGAACACGTACATGCGTTTGGTGTCGATGTAGCCGCGATTCACGACCGTATCGACGCCGGCCATGAGGTCGTTGAAGTCCCGGCCGGGATAGGCGTTCTTGATCGCGTTGCCAAACGCAGAACCGTAACCGGTCGAACCGCGTGGATTCGTGTACAGCATCACGAAGCCATTCGAAGCGTGATCCTGACGCGAGAAATTGAACCCGACATTGTACATCGAGTGCGGACCACCATGAATTTCGAGCATCAGCGGATACTTCTTGGTCGCGTCAAAGTCCGCCGGCTTCACGATCCACCCTTGAATCCTGTAACCATCGACTGACGTGTACCACACCTCTTCCGTTGTGGCGAGCTTCTTTCCGGACAGGACATCGCCATTCACATCGGTAACCTGCTTGAGCACCGGCGTGCGCACATCGAAGGTGACGATATCTGTCGGCTTCGACGATGTGGTCACCGTGCCAACCGCCATGAAATTCCGGCCGATTTCACTGACCGTCAGCACCTGCGCTCCCTTCGTGACCGGCTTCACTTCGCCCTTGAGCGAAACGAAGTAGAGATTGCGCGAGCCTTCGTTCTCGACGTTGAAGTAGAGTCCCGTTCCGTCAGGCGCCCACACCATTCCCGCCGGCGTGCGATCGAACTTTTCCGTGAGTGCGCGAGCGTTGCCGCCATCTGCATCCATGACGTACATAGTCGCATCCTTCCACGTCGCATCGGTGCTGTCGTAGCCGGTGTACGCAATCATCTTCCCGTCGGGCGATGGTACCGGATTGTTGTCCGGGCCTTTGCGATGCGTCAATTGCTTGACGTCCCCACTCGCCACATCGACGCGATAGATCTCCGACTCACGCCACGCATATTCCGAGTCTTTCGTGCGCAGCGATGTAAAGACAAAACTCCGACCGTCGGGCATCCACGTTGTGCCGTTCGTTGCCCAGTCACCACTCGTGATCTGACGGGGCGTGCCACCGTCGGCCGGCACAGTGAAGAGTTGACGCAATCCGTCTTCGAGAAAGCCCTGTCGATCAGCGCGATACTTCACCTTCGTGACCACCCGCGGCGCTTCAGTCCACTTCGCACCGCGTGGAGCAGTCGGCATGTTGATGGGCCACATGTCCGTGCCGCGCACCAGCATCCCGAACGCGAGCGTCTTTCCATCCGGCGCCCACTCCACATCACTCGGCGCTTCCATCAATCGCGTGATCTGTGTCGTCGCACCTTCCGCATCGATGTAACGCACCCACAGCTGGGCCCCGCCGGGTTCACCGGGCGCGACATACGAAATGCGATTGCCGTCCGGCGACCACTTTGCATCGGCCCCCTTCACCAGAAAGCGATTCCTGGTGCCGTCCGAGCTCATGATCCAGACAGACGACTCGCGCTTGTCGTTCAGCCGATCAATCCACGTCCGCGTGTAAATGATCTGCTTGCCGTCGGGCGACAGCGACGGGCTGCCAACGTCTTCCCAATCGAAGTAGTCGGCGATCGTCAGACGGTCTTTTTGGGGCGCGCTCTGCTGCGCACGCAGCGGAGCGTTTGCGGCCAACAGCGGAAGAGCAAACACCGCAACAGCGGCAACACGGAATCGGGAACGAAAGCGCATTGGGACCTCGGAGGGCTCGGGATTGCAACGGCATCCCACATGGAGCCTTTATGCTGCTGCGAAGTCTCTCAGTACGCAACAATCTCGCGGAAACAGCTGTTGGCTGCGGGCCCAGCTCAGCGCAGCGAATCAGCCATGGCGAGAAGACTGTCGCGCGAGTTGCCGATGAGGCGGCGAACCCCCTGCCATTGGCGAATCAGCGGTGAACGCGCGCTGATCGTGGATTCGATGACTTTCCGTTGCGACGTACTGGCGTGGACCATGCGACCTTCGCCAACGTAAATGCCGATGTGCGAAATCTTCTTGCCTCGGCCAAACGTCAGCAGGTCACCAGGTTTGAGCGCGGCCAGATCTTTGGGAATCTCGCGGCCCACCGTCGCCTGCTGTCGTGCTGTACGCGGCAGCATCACATCCAACGCACCCATCACATACTTCACCAGCCCGCTGCAGTCGAGGGCGCGGTTGGGGTTGGTGCCGCCCAGTTTGTAGTGCGTACCAATTTGCGAACGTGCCTTGGAAACGATCGAGTCGCGCATCGCGACGACAGAGGCGCTCATGGCGGCAAACGGTTTCTTCCCTTCAGACATCTGAGCATCGGCACGAGCAGCGTTCGCGACCAGCGCGACGCACAGTGCAAAGGGCAGGATGTGTTGACGGGAGAGGGACACTAGGCGCGATTGAGCAAGGTGAGCCGGCAGCGTGACGGATAGCCAAGCTATCCCGGCCTTTGACGATGCGCTACCACCAACTGTCACGTCGCGGGAACGGAACCCACCAATGCCCGCTACCTGATCCCCAACCCCTTGTGCGTCTGGACGGAAAGGCGCCATCGCGGGTGAGCGAGACAATACGCCAGCGCGGCCTTCATGTTCTCCTTCTGTCGCGGTCCGTCCATGGGCTGGAGCAGGAAGTGACGAAATCCAAGCCCCTCGAAGCGGTCCGGCATGGCTGTCTCCTGGGGGTAGACCAGCTTCAACTCATCGCCCGAGGTCAGCACCAGCGGGGCCCGCGCTTTAGGACTGACGCACACCCAGTCGATCCCCTCGGGCGCCGACTGCGTGCCATTCGTTTCCACCGCGACTTCGAACCCCCGTTCATGAAGCGCTGCCACCGCCGCCGCGTCCAGCTGCAGCAACGGCTCCCCGCCCGTGCACACCACAAACTTCCGCACGTCGGCCGGAGCATCCGCAGGCCACCGACTCGCCACGAACGCGGCCAAGGCCGCTGCAGTGACAAACTTCCCTCCGTCGGGCCCAACCCCGACGAAATCGGTGTCGCAGAAGGTGCACATAGCAGAGCCTCGGTCGGCTTCACGACCTGTCCACAGGTTGCACCCCGAGAAGCGGCAAAAAACGGCGGCCCGCCCGGCGTTCACCCCCTCGCCCTGCAAGGTGTAGAAGCACTCCTTGACGGTGTAGGCCACGCCTTACAACTCCCCGCGACTGGCGTACACGATCGGATCGTGCGCACCGACGGCGGCAAACCCATTCAAACGCAATTGACAGGCATCGCAGCGACCACACGCAGTGCCGTCCGGCGCAGGGTCGTAACAGCTGGTCGTGAGGCTAAAATCGACGCCCAGCGAATTGCCCAACGCCACGATTTCGGCTTTGGTGAGATGCTGTAGTGGCGCATGAATTTCGAGCCGCTGCGTCCCCTCGACTCCGGCGCGCGTCGCCAGATTCGCCATACGCGCAAAGGCGTCGATATACTCGGGGCGACAGTCGGGATACCCGGAATAATCAAGCGCATTCACCCCAATGAAAATGGCCTGCGCACCGACCACCTCGGCCCACGCCAACGCAAAGGAAA
>JAYUWD010000310.1:0-4372 GCA_043753735.1 Gemmatimonadaceae bacterium | reverse complement strand
CAGACGACATGAAAAATCAACGTCAGAAAGGATCGTAAGAGGAACTACACGCCGAACCGGAAATCGAGGCGGTTTACAACCCCCTTCCTAACCACCTGCATGTGCCCCTGACACTGGCCGCTGCCAAAGCGGGTAAGCATGTGCTCTGCGAAAAGCCCATCGCCATGACGGCACCGGAGGCGCGTGAACTGATGCGGGTACGGGATCGCACTGGTGTGCAGATTTGCGAAGCCTTCATGGTCAGATCGCATCCACGGTGGCATGCGGCGAAGTCGCTCGTGGACGCTGGTCGCATCGGCTCCCTCCGCATGATCAACGGGCACTTCAGCTATTTCAAAAAAGACGGCACAAATATTCGAAGCAAGATTGAGTGGGGCGGTGGCGCGCTGTTGGATATCGGTTGCTATCCAATCGCGCTGTCGCGGTGGTTGTTCGATGCAGAGCCAGTAGATGTGATGGCGACGGTCGATCGCGATCCGGAGTTTGGCGTCGATCGATACGTTGCAGGCATTCTACGTTTTGCGAACGGGACAGCGTCGTTCACCTGCTCCGGCCAACTGGCACTCGCGCAGTCGATGCAGCTGCTTGGCACGTTGGGGCGGATCGATGTCGACGCGCCCTTCAATCCGTCCGAGACGGTTCCCACTCGGTTGGTGATCGACGACGGACGTGACCTGCATGGCGGTGGCGCCGAGACGGTCAGCTTTGATCCATGTAATCAGTTTGTCTTGCAAGCAGATGCGTTCGTCGCGGCGATTCATGGGCTGGGCACCGTGCCCGTGACGTTGGAAGATTCGATCGCCAACATGACGGTGCTCGATGCGCTGTTTCGATCCGCCGAAACCGGTCGATGGGAGACGCCGCAGACGGGCTGATGCGGGCGGATGCCAACCCTCGTTAAACCGTGATGGCGCGAGCGACTGATAGTCGTTTGATCTCAGGCGGTTGAGAACTACCGCCAACCGCCACGCGTCGGCTCAGGGCACCGGCTGTGTCGGCAACTTGGACGCACGCGTCGTCGGATACGTGATGCCCAACTGCTCGAGATACGTCTTGTACTTGGTTGCGTCGTAATAAAATGGCTTCATCAGCGGACGATACCTGGCCATGATCTCCGCATTCAGAAACGTGGGCGGCTGGTCGGTGTCGGCGAGCAACGACTGATATTTTGTGGTCTTGGTCTGCTCGTTTCGAAAGTAGTCCCACGCATCCGCAACGACTTTGGGCGTGAGCAAAATGTCGAGCAGTGAGAGCGCCTGCACCTTGGCGCCAACCACCGCGCCCTTGTGTGCGAGCGGCGTGGCCATGGCAATTCCATCCGCCCAGTTGTGCCCCGGCGTACCCGGGATGTTTGACGGATACTGCAGCGTCACACTCGGGACGTTCCACGACACGTCACCGATATCATCGGAGCCCATGCCGGTGGCTTGCGCGAGTGCTTCCTGTGGCGTCAACAATTTCTGCGGAACAACCTTCAACCCCGAGTCCGACTGCCCAAGTTCAATTTGCACCGCACGTGCAAATTTCTGATCGGTGCTGTCCCACTTGGGCATGCCGACGCGCTTGATGTTTTCGTACATCATGAGCGCGACAGGTTTGTTCTGGTGAATGTTCCACGCGGAGCCAATGATGCGCGCTCCTTCGAATGTGGTCTCGGTCATCAGCGCGGCGCCCTCCGCCATCCGCTTCGCGGTCTCGAACATCGCCTTTACCTTGTCGGCATCGCGCTCACGAAAATAGAACCAGATGCTTGCCGTGCTCGGCACGACGTTTGGCTGATCGCCGCCATCCTTGATGATGTAGTGCGATCGTTGCGTGAGTGGCAGGTGCTCGCGCTTGTACTCCCATCCGGTACCCATCAGCATCACCGCATCCAGCGCAGACTTCCCGCGCCATGGCGCGGCTGCTGCATGCGCACTCGATCCCTTGAAGCGAAACTCGGCGGAGATCAGAGCAAGCGACGGCGCGGCTCCGTAGTTCACATACAGGTCGGAATCGACATGCGAAAAGATGTTGATGTCGACATCCTTGAATACGCCCGCGCGAACGAGGAACGCCTTTCCTGCGAGTTGCTCTTCGGCAATACCAGGCCAAAGCAACAGCGTGCCGGAAATCTTCTCGCGCTCCATCAGCTCCTTCACAACCAACGCGGCTGCGATGTTCACCGCTTGACCACTATTGTGGCCTTCACCGTGACCAGGTGCGCCACCTACCGTTGTATCGCGGTACGCAACGCCGGGCTTCTGATTCGACTTGGGGATGCCGTCAAGATCCGAGCCCATCGCGATCACTGGCTTGCCGTTGCCCCAGCGCGCCGTCCACGCCGTGGGCATGCCTGCGACACCCCTCGTGACGGCGAATCCGTTCTTCTCGAGCAACGCCGTGAGGTACTTCGATGTCTCGAACTCCTGCATTCCTAGTTCGCCGAAGGAGAAGAGTTGGTCAAGAATCTCCTGAATCTGTTTGGCGCGCGCATCGACCTTGGTGAGCGCCTCGGCTTTCAGGCGCACGAGTCGTGGATCATCGGGCGCTGTCTGCGCACCACTCGCGCGCGGTGCCCCGGTCGACAACAACAGCAACATTGCAACGCGAGCGGAGAATCTCTTCACGCGAACTCCTCGGTGTGGGCGAACAAACGCACTTCGACTGCGGCTGGGAATCTCGGACACTCCCCAAATAGCCACAACCCAGCTTCGACCATCTGCAGTTGCAATTGTACTTGCGGCCCACTGTGCACTCCGCCCAGACAGCGGTTGGAGTTTGCAGTACTCACAGATGTAGCGACTCGCGACAACCGAGCGCAACACCGCAAGCCACGAGATACGGCTTCCCGCCACACCTGGCCGTAGATTGGATGCTGACCCCATTCCGGAGCCCAGATGTACCGTCGGCAGTTCCTGAAAGCCACCGCGCTCGGCGTCGCCGCCGAAACACTCCATGGTCGCACACTCGGCGCTGAATCAGTTCGGCCTGTCGAGGAGCCCGCTCGCCGCGCGCACACGCCCGCGTTCCCCAAGAATTTCTGGTGGGGCGCCGCAACGGCCGCGTACCAGTTGGAAGGCGCTGCTGCCGAAGATGGACGCAAGCCGAGCATCTGGGACACCTTCAGTCACACCAGAGGGAAGACCGCGAACGGCGATACGGGCGACGTTGCATGCGATCACTATCATCGCTACAAGGATGATGTGAAGCTGATGGCCGACCTCGGCGTGAAGCACTATCGCTTCAGTATCGCATGGCCGCGCGTGATTCCCGACGGGCGCGGCACCGTGAATGAAAAAGGGGTGGACTTTTACAAACGTCTCGTCGATGAATTGCTCGCACATGGCATCACTCCGCATGCGACACTGTACCACTGGGATCTGCCACAGGCGCTGCAGGACAAGTACCGCGGCTGGGAGAGCAGGGAAGTCGCCGACGACTTTGCCGACTACGCGACTGCAGTAGTGAAACGGCTCGGCGACAAGGTGACACGGTGGATGACGTTGAACGAAATTCTCACGTTCACCCAGCTCGGCTACGGTATCAACAGCGAAGCGCGGCACGCACCGGGCCTTGCGCTGTCGCGCCCCAAGGATCGCTGGCAGGTCGTGCATCATGCGCTGCTCGCGCATGGACGCGCATGTCAGGCAATTCGCGCGGCGTCACCGCGGGCATGCAAGGTTGCGATCGCGGAGAATTTCTCGCCCTTCATACCGATCATCGAGACCCCGGAACATGTCAACGCCGTGAAGCTCGCGTTCACTCGGAGCGAAACGAACGGCGCGATCATCACACCGCTGCTTACCGGTCACTACGACGCGTACTGGTTGCAACAGCGCGGCGCCGAAGCTCCTGATGTGCGTACTGGTGACATGGAGACCATTCATCAACCACTCGATGGCCTTGGTTTCAACTGCTATACGGGCACGTACGTTCGCGCCGCGAGCAATTCGGCAGGTTACGAAGAAGTGCCGCTCTTTGAAGGATATCCGAAGATGGGCGTGTCCTGGCTCGCGTTTGTGCCCGAGTCCATCTATTGGGGTATTCGCATGATACGGGACGCGCTTGGACAAAAGACGCTACCCATTTTCATCAGTGAGAATGGCTGCGCCGATAGTGGGCCCACAAACGGGACAACTGAAGTGCAGGACGTCGACCGCGTCATGTTCTTGCGGTCGTACCTGCGACAGGTGCACCGCGCGCTCAGCGAAGGGCACCACGTCGTTGGCTACTTCCCGTGGAGTCTGATGGACAATTTCGAATGGGGGTATGGGTACGAGAAGCGATTCGGCCTCGTGCACGTCGACTACGCGACGCAGAAGCGCACGCCCAAGCTCAGCTATCGTTGGTACAGCCAGGTCATCAGGACGGGCGACGTTGTCTGACCTTG